>JAZSJF010000458.1:0-1674 GCA_045534195.1 Clostridia bacterium
ATGAATTCTATACATATCTTGATGAAATGACAGCAATGGGTGTTGACTTTGACGGTATAGGTATCCAGTCTCACTACGACGGCGGATTAAAAATGCCATCAGAACTTATGGGACTTTATAAATCACTCGAAAAATATGGAAAAAGACTTAAGATCACCGAATACTCAAACTCAATACCTGACATCAATCTACAGGGTAACTATACCAGAGATGTTCTGATTTCCTGCTTTGCAGAAGAAATGATGGATGGCTTCCTTATGTGGGGATTCTATGACGGCAACAACTTCAGGGCATACTCCCCTATTTATGATTCACAATGGAACCTGAAACCTGCAGGAAAAGTATATCAGGATCTCGTATATTACAAATGGTGGACAAAAGATGCAAAAGCAAAAACAGATGCAGAAGGTAAAGCCGTTATCAGAGGTTTCTACGGCGACTATGATGTAACAGTAACTGCAAACGGAAAGACTTACACAGATATGGTTGCATTCCACAAAGGATATGACAACATTCTTGAAATTACAGTTGAATAATAAGTTATCGGCGATGCTTTGCATCGCCTTTACTTTTTTATAACTTTGTGTTACAATCAAAAAAATCCTTATAACCCAAAGGAGGATAATATGAAGACACAACTCATCATTCATCCTGAAGAACTAAACAAAAAATGGATAGACCGACTGGTTGATAACAATGTAGATGTTCTCGGTATCCACCCACACGGAGGCGGAGAATCTCACGATTCCCTTATTGAACTTATCAAAACTGTGGAAACAAAAGAATTTCGCGCTCTTATCGACTATGCAATATCAAAAGGACTTGAAATAGAATACGAGATTCACGGAGCAAACTATCTTCTTCCAAGAGAAATGTTTGACAAAAATCCAGAATACTTCCGCACAAATACAAAAGGAATGAGAACTCCCGATTATAATTTCTGCACATCCAGCAAGGATGCAATGGAAATAATATGTGAAAAAACCATTGAACTGACAAAGAAACTCTATGGTTCATCTGATAATTATTACATATGGCTTGACGACGGAAAAAATACTTTTTGCCATTGTGAAAAATGTTCTTCACTGTCTGATTCAGACCAGCAAATGATAATTTTAAACAGTATGCTGGATGCGTTAAAAACTTATAACAGTAATGCAAAACTTGCCTACCTTGCATATTACACTACACTTACACCGCCAAAAGCGATAAAACCGCACAAAGACATCTTTGTGGAATACGCACCGATAGAAAGAGATTTATCAAAAGAAGTGTCAGAAATGCCTTTGGAAGAAATACAAAACATCAAAAACCTTATATCATGCTTTGGCAAAAACAACGCTAAATGCCTTGAATACTGGCTTGATAATTCACTGTTCACAAGAAGAGCCGGACATCTTACCGAACTCACTCCGGACAACGAAATGATAAAAAAGGATTTTGAATTTTATAATTCTCTCGGCTTTGAGTACATATCAAGTTTTGCCTGTCTGATGGGCGAAGAATACGAAAAATTATACGGAGAGCCTGATATATCATCTTTCAGAAAATAAAGCAAAGGGAATGTCCCTTTTATTATCAA
Organism: Clostridia bacterium; assembly: GCA_045534195.1. Lineage (GTDB taxonomy): Bacteria > Bacillota > Clostridia > UMGS1810 > UMGS1810 > SIG435. Next base: position 1,583 of record JAZSJF010000458.1, read on the forward strand.
TAATTATATGTTATAGTAACCGTTTTTGTTGAATCATTCCATTCAACTGTTGTATGGTCAAGACATTGTGCAACAAATCTTATCGGAAGCAT
>JAZSJF010000051.1:0-4133 GCA_045534195.1 Clostridia bacterium
TGAAATCATCTACATAGAAGGTATGGCAAAGTCCCTGATTTAATCCGTAATTAATACTGTCCTGACCAAGTCTGAATGAATTTATATAAGGGTCCGACAATTCTTCCTTACTGCCTGTAGGAAGATATTCTTCCTTGACAGTATAATACACAGATATCTGATTCCACTTATTCCACTCGGCATAAGCAGAATAATTCAGAGCATTATTATTTGCACGGTACTTATAGTTTTTGCCGTTAGGTCCTGTCATAACTATTGTAAATTCAGTGCCATGACTGTCCTTTAATTCTTCCTCTGTATAAAGATAGTTCCCTCTCTCCGATTCTTCTATATCAGACACGCCTTTTTTGTATACGCCTGAATTTTTGTCAGGATAAAGCATAAAGGAAAGTCTGAAGGTTTTGCCCACATCATCTTTTGTAAGTTCACGCTTAAAAATATCAAGAAATTTAAGTGTAGAATTACGATGGCGGCGATTATACAATTTGAGCGATTTCTCTCCTGAACATGCCACATCATCCGACGGTTCAACCTCTTTTGAGTGACCGCCGAATGAACAGTAATTATCACTGTCAAATCCCAGATTATGATAATCATACGACTCCATATCATCATAGCGTTTCTCATAATCTTTATCTGCAAATGAAACAGAAGGAAAAACAGATATAAGCATTATTGATACAAGTATAGTACATAGCGATTTTCTAATCATTGTCCTCCCCCTTATTTGTCAAAATAATTTATCAATGAATATACATTTATATTGATATCTTTCATAGATTCAAGTATTGTTGTATGCGGTTTGTAATCCCTTGTGTAAATACCTTTGTTTGAATTAAGATCAGGACCGCTGTCTGCAGTAGAAGGTCCGCCAAGATTGTCTGTATATCTGAACCACTGCCAACCTACAAATGCCTTTGATTCAAGCATATTGAGTACAAAACTGTGATAATAATGTCCTCTTTCCTGTTGAGTAAGAACAGTATAGCCTACCCCCGACTCGTTTGTAAGGTCATTTGTATCGGTGATAGCATCCATTCCCTTTACATACCATTCTGCATTGATAAGAGGCTTACCTCCCCAGAGGTACCACTCTTCCACCTGTCCCATATCCGGAGTCCAGGCATTGCCGTAATAGTCGTATGCGATAATATCAACCCATTTTTTGAGTCCTCTGAAGGAACCCTTGTGAGGTTTGTCAAGTTTGGGACCGATAATCATATGATTTTTGTCATATTTTCTGATGGCATCTGTACACACTTTCATATATCTGTCAAATACAAATTCCACCCAGTCACACTTATCTTCGTCTGTAATGTCATCCACCTGGGCATCTTCGCCGTGGCGGTCTCTCAACCACTCCCAGGCAGTGTAATAATTATATATATGGGTAGCAGGATCACATGTAAGATAACTCAAAAGCATATTGTCATTTGCCATAGGTTCGTTATCTGTTATCCATCCAAGTATATGAGGATCATCTGCATATGGTGCAAACCATTCCTTCGCCTTTGAATCAGCATATGTTTCAAATTCAGGATCAAACACATCAAGCATATTGTCATCGTCTTTGTCATAGCCTTTGATAAAGCTAGGTTTGAATCCCGCTACTACCATTGGTTCTTTTTCTGTTGCTTTGAGGGTGATATGATAATCACTCCACGGTCCTATACCGTTAAATCCATATGGCACAAGTTCGTCCACCACCATATTTGCCCAGTTTTCATCAGTGCCGTATTTAGCCTCAAAGGCCTTTTTCTGAACACCGTCAAACTTATCGCTCTTTTCGGCTTCCACTCTTGATACCGCTATATGAAGTTGTTTATATCCTTCAGGATCTATAATCCACCATCTGCCATCTATAAATTCCTTGCGGAAAAATCCCGTTGCTTCGTACTTTCCACCGTCAATCCAACTTCCGTATTTATTAAGTTTTGGTGCCTGAGTTACGGGAGTATAGTCTTTGAGAGAAGACATTATTCTTGTAGGTGTTTTTTCAAAAGCATCTGCAGGAGTTTTCTTTCTTTTCATTACATCCACATAGTTTGAATAATCAAAGGAAGAAACCGCTCTTGAACCTTCTTCTTCGTTTACACCTTCAAATATAAGTTGGGGCTTAAATGATTTGTTGTTATACTCCTTGGCGGCTATAGTGATATATGCATCTTCACTCTTCAGGCAAAAACTTAATGTATCTTTGTTGTCCTTGAGTGCCTGATTTATATAAGATGTCACATCTGCATAATGTACAACCCTTATGTCTATGGGGGTAAATGAAGAAACTATTTTTCCCGCCTCAGGCTTATTGTTGTGTGTAAGAGTCTTTTCTGACCAATCATTGGAGCAGGTGTGAATATTTATTGTACCGTCTTTGTCATTGACAGTCTGAGTATATAAGAGGAGATATGCTCCCGATACGGATTTTGCCTCTGACTTTGAAATATCAAACTTAAAAAATCCGTCCATACCGGTTTTTACAGTGACTTCGCTGACATTTCTCACCTCATCGGGAGTGGATTTTCTTGAATAAGTATCATCAACCGAGAAGAAATACTCGTTATCCTTATCAAGTCTCTCATTATATGACAAAGCATCCTTATAGTCTGCAGTGGATAATTCAAGCATTTCTTTTGCTCTTAAAGTGGCATTGCTCATTACATCATATCCGTATTTTGTATCTACCTGATATACTCTTGATATAGGTGCTATAGGATCACTGTACAATCCACCATAGCAGGAAACAAAAATCTCCGAATCATTATCCTTTACATCATATGTAAGAAGATTATCACCAAGGAATGCATTACTCTTTGTAACAACGCTGTCCCCTATCCTTACGCCTTTTAACACCTTATCCTTTGAGTATTCAAAGATAATTGTTCTGGCGTTTTCTGCTCTGCAGTTTTCTGTAAATACTGTAGATACATAGGCTACACCGTCTTTAATATTTGTATAAAATCTTGCTCCCACCTCACTTACCTTCACATCGTCCACATAAAAGGTGTCTGCAATGGCACTGCCAAGAACATCATCACCCTTACTCTGTCCTACTCTTATGGCATTAAGATAGGGATCAGAAAGTTCTTCTGTTGAGCCGGTAGGAAGGTACTGTTTTTCTACAGTATAATAATAATTTATCTCTGTCCATTTGTCCCACTCTGCAAAAAACTTATGTGTGTTTACTACACCAGTACGATATTTATAACTTTTGGCATCAGGTCCTGCAAGATACACAGTAAATTCTGCACCTTTGCTTTGTTTAAGTTCTTCAGTTGTGAATTCATCATCTGTGGTAGTTGAATCGGGAGTGGATTTATATACGGGCTTTGTGGAATCAGGATATACATAAAAGGAGATTCTGAATGTCTTTCCCACATCATCAGATGTAAGTTCTCTGCCGAAAAGGTTTTTGATTTTTATCGTTCCGCCTCCGCCTGTTCTTCCTGAAAGGCATATTGATTTTTGTCCCGTATGGCTTCTTGTATCGGAAACAAGTGCAGTACCTGCACCTGTTCCGAATGCACAAAAGTCCTGTGCTCCGTTTACCTTAAGATTTGTTCCGACTTCTAAATCTTCTGCACTGTCGATTTTTTCATTTATGTATTCTGATGCCGAAAATGTAATTGAGGGAAACAAACCCACAACCAAAACAACAAGAATCAGAGATAATACTTTTTTCATTATAGTTTCCGCCTTTTATTTATCAAAATAATCCATCATTGAATATACATTCTCGTTTATGAGTTTCATCTGAGAGAGAAGTTCTGTCCAGGGAGTATAGAAGTTTGTATAAAGACCTTTGTTTGCATTGGTATCCGCGCCTTCGTCATACTTGTCATCTCCCGGGTTATCTATATATCTGAACCAGTGCCATCCTATAAATGCCTTTGATTCAAGCATATTGATAACAAAGTTCTGATAGTAGTGACCTCTGCCCACCTGAGTGGTTGCCTGATAGCCTACACCTGAGAAGTTGGTAAGACCTGTTTCTTCTGTACAAGCATCGGCACCCTTAGCATACCATTCTGCATTGATAAGAGGTCTTCCTGACCAACGATAGAAACTGTCCATCTGTGAATGCTCTGCAGTCCAGGCATTGCCGTAGTAGTCATAGCATACTACATCAACCCATC
>JAZSJF010000043.1:0-2339 GCA_045534195.1 Clostridia bacterium
GCGGTTACCCTCTTTGGTGTAGCACCTGTAACAAACATAACAGGACCTAACGAATGTGTCACATAATATGTACGGGGAACATAATTTCTCCAGTGTTCTTTCTTATATATATATCTTAATTTTATTTCCTTGTTATCCACATTTCCCGGATGATTGTACTCTGCTTCGGCAAAGAGAATTTTTCCGAGAGATCCTGTGTCCACAATTCTCTTGATTTCTCTGTTGAATTTCATCTGGGGGTAGTTTTCTGCAAGCATATAGACTACATCGGGATGCTTTTCAAATGCTTCAACCAGTTCCACACCCTCTGCCATAGTACCGTTACTGATACACTCTGAGTACACGTGAAGTCCTTTTTCAATGCATCTTATGGCATAGGGAGCGTGCTCGTGGAAGAAATTTGCAAGTACAACACAATCCATATCGTGCTCTATAAACTTGTCAAAGTCATCATAGATTACCACATCTTCTCCTGCCATATCCCTGATTCTTTTGTACTGGTTTTCTCTGTTTTCGCAAACGGCTACGATATCACAGTTGAGCATCATAAAGTTCTTTGCGATATCCATACCTCTGCTTCCGCCAAATATACCTACTTTTAATCCTGACATAAATATCCCACCTTAAATTTATATTTTTACTGCAAACAAAGCCAACATTCCCAAAAATGCCACACCTACCGACCAGAGTTCCTTTGATGTAGGTTTGTTATTTCCAAAAAGACTTATGACAGCGGATACAATCATAACTCCTCCCGTCACCATAGGATACTGAACCGATGTGTCAACATGAAGAAGTGCTATAATGAGAAGAAGATTTGCCACTCTGTTTATAATACCGCCTGCACCGCCGAGCAAAATGGCTTTTGACTGTATTTTGCCGGTATTTTTTTCTCCTTTAAACACAGTAAGAAGAAGTACAAGGGCTATAACAACAGTCATTGCACATCCCATTATGGAATATGCTTCGGCGCTTGTCCGTTCATAGGGCAGAGTGTTAAAAAGTTTTGAGATAACACCCGACATACCGTTACACACAAACACACCTATGTAATATTTCATACCTTTCATTTTGTTTCCTCTCTCTACTGTGAGAAGAAGAGCGGCAATAATAAACAATACACAAAGTATTTTTGCAACAGTTATTTTTTCACCATAGAATATTATCCCCTGCAAAAACGGGAGTAACATTCCACCCAGCATAGAATATACAGAAAATACCGAAAGGTTGATTTTTCCCAGTGATTTGAAACTGCACACAGTAAAAAGATATCCGTTCACCGTACTGACAAAAGCCATAATAAATGTAAACCAGGTAAATTCCCACCTGAAGCCGTTTATCAGAATGAGGGCTATCATTGCTGCGGTATTGCTTACTACAGAATATTCAAAACTCTGCCTTATCCCGTCACCGCACACCTTTACATATGCGCCGTTTAAGGCAAAGCATACACCGAACATTACGGTGGATAACATAATCAATGAATAATACATAATAGTCTCCTTTTTTCTGTTACAGGTCAAATATATATCAACTTTTCATTATTTTCAATAGAATTTTTCTATTTATACATATAAAAAAGTTAGATTTCATTGATTTTTTCATTACAGAAAGATATAATACAGATATAGCAATTTGAGAGGTGTATATTATGAACAGCAAAAATATATGCAAATTTGTAATGGATGAGGACATCAACAGACTGAAAATCTCCAATTTTGTATACGAATCTGACTATGATATCATATCGCACCCCCGTATTGAAGAAAATAACCGGGGAATACTTGTCAAAAAAGGAACAGGAATGTTCTATGCAGACAACACGGGATACCCTTATGAAACGGGCTCTCTTATCTTTTCGTTCCGGGGAGAAAATGTATACTTTGAACCGCAGGGAGATTGTGAATACATCTATGTATCATTCCATGGAGAAAGAGCAAACACATTATTTATGAGATTTAATATAACCTCATCAAACAGAGTTTTTGACGGCTTTGACGGTCTTATACCCATGTGGGCAGAAAGTGTGTCAAGCGCATCCAAAAACAATATCGACCTTGCGGCAGAAAGCGTGCTTCTCTATGCCTTTTCCAGACTGAACACCTCTTCAGATGACAAAAACCACATTGTTGACACAGTAACAGACATCACTCAGAAAGAATTTTCCGACTGTGACCTTTCTCTGGAAAAAATCGCAGAAAAACTCAACTACAACCCCAAATATCTCTCACACACATTCAAGGTAAGAATGAATGTAACCTACTCAGAATACTTAAGAAACTTACGGATAAAGTATGCGGTCACCCTCTTTGACCACGGGCTTGACTCTGTAAAAAATG
>JAZSJF010000276.1:0-4058 GCA_045534195.1 Clostridia bacterium
AACCCTCTATAATACCAAAACACTCACTGACAAAATGGGTGCAACAGTGGGCATAAACGGAGATTTTTTTGCAACAAACTCCGCCACAAACGAAGCCTCAAGCATAGGTGTGGAAATCAAAGACGGCAATCTTCTATCAGGCTATGCCCTCTCCTCCACACAGATGGGTGTGGGAGCAAGACTTAATGACGGAAGTTTTTTCTTTGACTACATAGACACCCTCACCACAATCACAGCACCAAACGGAGAAGGTGATGTGATAAAGGCATACAACAAATTTGACTCTCTTTCGGGAATATGTATGTATGACAGAAACTGGGGTAATTTAAGTATCGGCTCAACGGGAAATCTTGAAGAAATGGTGGTAGAAGATGGTATCGTCACCGCCATAAATCACGATATGGGACAGGTGGAAATCCCCGAAAACGGATATATCCTTGCATATCTTAAGGACCTTAATTCCTTTATCCCGGACAATTTTCAGATTGGCGACAAAGTAGCCATAGACCGGGTGATAAACCCCGATATAGAAGGTGGCATAGACTTCGCTCTCGGCGGAGGGACTATCCTTGTGACCGAAGGACAAAAGGCAAAAATCACCCACACCGCAGGACTTAGAGAACCAAGAGCCGCCTGGGGAGTAGACAAAGAGGGGAGATATGCTTATCTTGTAACAGTTGACGGAAGAACCAAAGCAAGTATAGGTGTGACACTGGACGAATTTTCCGAAATACTCATTGATATCGGCTTATACAACGCCATAAACCTTGACGGCGGAGGCTCTGCAACTCTTGTGGCAAAAAAGCAAGGCGATGAAAACACCTCCGTCATAAACACTCCTTCCGATTCATCGTTAAGAGGTGTAATAAACGGAGTTGGTATAACTTCCACTCACAAAAAGGGAAAAATTTCTCAGATAAAACTTGTTCCTCAGCGTGATATGGTATTTGTAAACACTTCTGTGGCACTGAATATCACCGCTATGGACAAAAATTATAATGGTGCAGAGTATGAAAAAGATAAAGTTACATTTTCTGTGCCAAAAGACTGCGGATATATTGAGGACTTTGTGTTTTATCCGTCAAAAAGCGGCAAAGTGACAATATCTGCAGAATATAACGGAATAAAGACCTCGCAGACGATTACAATCCTTGATATGCCTCACTCTCTGGAACTTGCCTCAAAAGAGAGAAAGATGAAATCGGGAGAAAAGTATCTCGTAAGTCTTAAAGGATACGACAAACTGGGATACTCTGCCCCCATTGACTTAAATTATGCGGGAGTAAATGTATCTGATGACATAATCTCATTTGACAACAACACAATTATCGCAGACAAAAAAGGCTCAACCGTAGTCACATTTTCATTTGGCGATGTGTCCGCATCCATGATTATAAGAATTGACGGTGATACAGAAAAGAAGACACTCCCTTCCGATACTTCAAAAAAGGATGAAAAGAATACAACGGAGGATATAAAATCCGACAAAGACAGTTTTTCCGTGGCATTTTTCGGCAACACATTCTACAACAAAACACTCCTCGAAAGAAAGGTAACGGAAAAACTCATAAAAACTGCTGAAGGCAGTTGCGACATGTTGTTTTTTGCAGGAAAAAATGTAAATGTTACCACAAAACTTATCCCTCTTTATACATCCGACAAATATTCTCACTTAAGTTACAAAGGGGTATCATTCTTTACTCTCAACAACGCATCATCATCCATACATTCCGGTGACAAAACACAATGGAAAAAATTTATAGATGACATAAAGAAAACCGATGACAAAAATATCTTTATAGTAATGCCCCATAAATTCAGCCTTTCATCACCTTCCGAAAAGGAAATGTTTGATGAAGTACTGAATGAATATGCATACAAAAAAGAAAAAGATGTATATGTATTTTCAAACGGCATAATGGAAAGTTTCCGCCGTGACGGAAGGTATATGTTCACTGTTGACGGTGTAGGAAACCTTAATAAACAAAATGTACTCAGTACTGCAATGTACCTCAAAGTAAACTGCAAAGAAGGAAAAATCACATATTCTTTTGAAAAATTGTTTGAATAATTATACAAAATGTTACAAATTATCCACATTTTATCCACAAGATTTTTGATGCATTCGTCAAATATCTTGTGGTTTTTTTGTACATACAGCACAAAAAGCAGGGTATTTTCATCAAATTTTACTTCGGATAGTTAAGAAATTGTTAAAAAAATTTGACATTTCATTATTTTTGTGATACAATAATCCTCGTGTTAAGAATACAGGAGGTATTTATGAGAAAAAACCTTTTGCTGTTCATTCTCCTCATAACCGCTTTTTTGTTTACATCTGTTCCGGGTTATGCAGTAGGGAATGGATATGTCAATGTGGATGCTTTGAATGTAAGATCTCAGGGAATTGTTAACGAAAACAGTTTCGTACTCGGAACACTTGGCTACGGTGAATCAGTAGCAATTATCGGAGAAGAGGATGGCTGGTACAAAATAGTGTATAACGAAATGGCCGCCTTTGTGAAAAAGGAATACATCTCACCGGAGATGTCCACCGACGAAATCAATCTTTATTATCTTCAGGAGGAAGTATACTCACCGGGCTATGAAGCACCGCCTACATACACTCCTCAGGATAAACTTCTGGATATAGCCGCAGTTCATCTGGGCACGCCTTACCGCTACGGCGGAAGCAAACCGGGTGGCTTTGACTGTTCAGGCTTTACCCAATATTGCTTTGGCAAACTCGGTATTTCATTATACCGTTCTGCAAATGAGCAATTACAAAACGGCACACCGATTTCTAAGGCGGAACTTCAACCGGGTGACCTGGTTTTCTTTGGAAACGGAAACTATGCCAACCATGTTGGTATATATGTTGGAAACGACACAATGATTCACTCACCGAGAACAGGAAGAAGTATTGAATATACTTCAATTACATCAGGCTGGTATTCTTCAAGATATATCGGCGCAAGAAGAATTTTTTAAAAAAAGCATCTGAATGCGATTATCGCATTAACTTAAAAGAGAACGCCGTCCGCTTGACAAAAGCGGGCGGTGTTTTCTTTATTTCACAAAAAAATGCACCGGAAGGGACAATCCCTTTTGGTGCATTTTAAGTATTATTCTATTTTATAACCCACAATTTTTCTGCGCCTGTACTCCTTAGTATCTCTGTATCCTCCATTGTGATTTCCTCACCGGGAGATACCACAATCACCGCAGGCGGACACGAAACCGTAAGTTGAGAAAGCACTCTGCCACAGGCATTTTTAAGAGATACTTCTTCACTCTCTGACATTACTGCATCCCTTATACTCATTTTCTGTATGTGGTTTATCCTTTTGTACTTTTTACTCAAAAGGCTTTCTCTTTTTTCTATACTGCACAGAGTTTCAAAAATCCTCTCTGTGTCATTTTTATCAATCTCAGGTGTCAACATCAGAACCACGAATTCCTCATCATAAAACTCGCATACCACACCTTTTTTCAAAAGCAGAGCGGCAATCTCTCTGCCTGTATATCCCCGTGATTTCGGTTTCAGGGTAAGTTTCAGAACTTCATCCCCATAAATATCATATCCGCAATCCACAAGTCTGTCTTTCAGTGTTTTTGCAGTTATTATAAATTCATTGAGTTTTTTTCTGTACACTTCATCAAGATACTTATTGAGATAATCAAGTGACTGAAGTATGAGGTAATTTGGACTTGTACTTCCGAAAAGTGCCATAGCATTTCTCACACAGTAATAAAGGATTTCCGACACGCTTTTTCCAAGATGCAGATATGCTGCACCCGTAAGGGCAGGAAGAGTCTTGTGTGCAGAATCACAACACATATCCGCTCCAAGGTCTATGGGATGCATAGACTCAGGAAGGAATTTAAGATATGCTCCGTGTGCATTGTCGCAAAGAAGAAGCACATCATATTTTTTGCATACTTCAGAGAGAGATTTTATATCCTGAATACTCCCCAGATAATCGGGAGATGTGATATATACTGCAACGGGAAGTTCTTCTGCATTTTTTAACTCATTGTCGAGATATTCTTTTGTT
>JAZSJF010000137.1:0-11309 GCA_045534195.1 Clostridia bacterium
TTTGTCAGATCTCTTTACACCTGTAGCAACTGCAGGAGCAAGTCCGGGAGCCGCCTGAACCATACCTACATTGAAATAATTATATGAGAATAGTGAACAACCAACAGATGCAACACCGATTGTTCTGCCCTGAACACCAAGTTCATCAATAACTTCTGCTACAAGTCTGTGAATGATACCGTGTGTACAACCGGGGCAATAGTGAAGTACATTATTTGTAAGTGCTTTTGGTTTTTCAAATACTGTCATTAGTTTTCGCCTCCGATCTTTGCTGCTTCTTCAATAGATTTGAGCACATCGTCTGTAGTAGTAATCATACCGCCTACTCTGTTGCAGAGAAGAACAGGTTTCTTACAGTCAATGCTTAATTTTACATCTTCAATCATCTGTCCCATACTGAGTTCTACAGAAACAAATGCTTTTACCTTGTCTGCTGCCTTGTTGAGTACATCCTTAGGGAATGGCCAGAGTGTGATAGGTCTGATCATACCTACTTTGATACCATTCTTTCTTGCTTCATCAATAGCATTTTTGGATACTCTTGCTGCAACACCGAATGCTACGATACAGATATCTGCATCATCCATAAGATACTCTTCGTACATTACTTCGTTTTCTTCAACAAGTTTATATCTTTCATATCTTTCGATATTGATTTTTTCAAGTTCTGCAGGATCAATATAGAGAGAATTTACGATATTTGGTTCTCTTTCGCACTTTGTACCTGTAAGAGCCCATGGCTTTTCGTACTTGGTAACTTCACCCATATCAAGAGATACAGGTTCCATCATCTGTCCCATTGTACCGTCTGCAAGAATCATAGCAGGCATTCTGTACTTTTCTGCAAGGTCAAATCCCTTGAAAGTAAGATTTACCATTTCCTGAACGGAATCAGGAGCAAGTACCAGCATATGATAGTCACCGTGGCCGCCGCCGCGTGTAGCCTGAAAATAGTCAGACTGTGAAGGCTGGATACCGCCAAGGCCCGGGCCACCTCTCTGTACATTGATTACAAGTGCAGGAAGGTCACATCCTGCAAGGTAAGAAAGACCTTCGCTCTTCAAAGAAATTCCGGGGCTTGAAGATGAAGTCATAACTCTCTTTCCTGTAGCTGCAACACCAATAACCATATTGATAGCCGCAACTTCACTTTCTGCCTGCAAGAATACTCCGCCGTCTACCTTCGGGAGTCTTTTTGACATATACGCCGCAACTTCTGTCTGCGGTGTAATAGGATAACCGAAATAATGCTTACAACCTGCCATGATAGCGGCTTCAGCCATTGCTTCGTTACCTTTCATCAATACTTTTTCACTCATATTAAAACCTCCTTATTTCTCAACTGTGATTACGCAGTCAGGACACATTGTTGCACAGAATGCACAACCGATACAGTCATCGGGAGATACAACTGTTGCAGGATGATATCCCTTTGCATTAAGATCATCTTTAAGAGCCACGATTTTCTTTGGACATGCTGTCACACAAAGACCGCAACCCTTACACAAATTTTCGTTGAAAGTAACTTTTGCCATATGTATTCATTCCTTTCTTAAATCAAAGAAACCGGTAAATCATCAGAAAACATACTGTGATTTCTATTTCCTGTGTTTCTGTTTTTAATTTTCTTTTGCCCAACTTTGTCTTACATAAAGGGTAATGGGAAAAAGATTTTCTACCTTACCTTTTAGTATATCACAAAGACTGTCTTTAGCACAAGTCATTTTTATGGGAAGACCTGTAAGTTCAGACACTTTGTCTGAATAATTCTGTGAGTCAACCACATTTTGCCATGTTGTTTCATCACCAAGATTTGAATTGTTTACAATTCCCGTAAACTTCATTCCTGCCGCTTCTTCAATCTCTCTCATTACTTCAATTGCAGACTCGGCATCTCTTGTCAGATAACGGAATTTGTTTATTACAAACAAAAATTCGTAGTTATCTTCCTCCAGAATGTATCCGGAATATCTTCCCAGAGCCAGTGCTCCTCTGTCATCTCCGCCAACATCAATTATTCCGTACTGATCTTTATCGTGGAATATGGAATATGTTTCCGCAGGAAGTGCGGGTGTATCCACATTTGTATTGGCATACTGTGATGAAATAAGTTTCACTGAATTTTCTTCAAGGATATCTCTTGAATCCTTTGTTCTGAAGTATGGATTTACAATGTCTAAATCGGCGATAGTCACTTTGTCAAATGACTTTTTTAAACTAAGTGCATAGTTGATTGCAATATTTGTTTTGCCGGAACCGTAATGTCCAGCAAAAACAGTTATTCGCTTCAGATTTCTACTGTCCATCCGAATGTATCCTCTACTTTACCCCACTGAATACCTGTGAGTATGTTGTAAAGTTTCTGTGTTACTTCGCCGATTTCCATATTGTTTACAGTATATTTCTTTTCATCATAGAAAAGTTCACCGATTGGAGAAACAACAGCCGCAGTACCGCAACCCCATGCTTCTTCAAGTGTGCCGTTTTCCATAGCCGCTGTAAGTTCATCTATAGAAAGAAGTCTTTCTGTTACTGTATAACCTTCTTTTCTCAATACTTCGATACAGGACTTTCTTGTAATACCCGGGAGAATTGAACCTGTAAGTGCGGGAGTAATGATTTCACCGTTGATTTTGAACATTACATTCATAGCGCCAACTTCTTCGATGTATTTTCTTTCTACACCGTCAAGCCAGAGAACCTGAGTGAAGCCTTTCTTTTCGGCATTTTCACCTGCTCTGTTTGCAGCAGCATAGTTGCCACCGCACTTAGCAAAACCTGTACCGCCTCTTACTGCTCTTACATCATCTTTTTCTATCATAATCTTAACCGGGTTGATTCCTTCCGGATAGTAACTTCCTGACGGTGATGCAATGATTACAAATGTTGAACGGTTGATTGAGTGAACACCGAGAGTTTCATCATTACCAAAAAGGAACGGTCTGATATAGAGGGATTCTCCTTCGTTTGAAGGTACCCAGTCTTTTTCTACTTCTACAAATGTCTTGATAGCATTGAGCATATCTTCTTCAGGCATAATAGGAAGTCTGAGTCTTTCTGCAGAGTTGTTCATTCTCTTTACATTTTCCAAAGGTCTGAAAAGTTGAACCTTACCGTCTGCTCTTCTGTATGCCTTCATACCTTCAAAAATTTCCGCACCGTAGTGGAAAACTGTTGCTGCAGGATGCATTGAAAGATTTCCGAAAGGAATAATCTTAGCATCGTGCCATCCCTTTTCTCTTGTGTATTCAGCCACAAACATATGGTCTGTGAATGTTTTTCCGAATCCGAGATTCTGTGTAGGTTTTACTTTTGGGTTAGTGGTTTTTGTAATTTTGATTTCCATTTTTTATCTCCTTATCAGTCTTCGGTAACAATACCTTCGACCTTTTTAATTTTTAATCTTTCTACTGCATCTTCTCTCATTTTGTATTTGAGAATGTTTCCTGCGGCATTCATAGGGAATGCATCTACAAAGTCTATATATTTAGGACATTTGTGCTTAGCCATATGTGAACGGATGTAATCTTTCATCTCTTCCACGGTCATTTCTTCATTTTCTTTGAGAATGATACAAGCCATAATCTCTTCACCATACTGTTCGTCGGGAATACCGATTACCTGTACATCCTTTACTTTATCGTGAGTATAGATGAATTCTTCAATCTCCTTAGGATAGATATTTTCTCCGCCTCGGATAATCATATCCTTGAGTCTGCCGGTGATACGGTAGTTTCCTTCAGGAGTGCGCAGTGCAAGGTCTCCTGTGTGAAGCCATCCGTCTTTGTCAATTGCAGCGGCAGTTGCGGCAGGCATCTTGTAATATCCTTTCATAATATTGTAGCCTCTTGCCACAAACTCACCTGTCACATTGTCAGGAAGGTCTTCGCCGGTTTCAGGATCTACAATCTTACATTCTATTTCAGGAAGCGCTCTTCCCACTGTGGAAACTCTCACAGCGATTGAATCGTCTGTGGAACTCATTGTACATCCCGGACTTGCTTCTGTCTGACCGTATACAATGGTGATTTCCTTCATATTCATTTCTTCAACTACCTGTTTCATTACAGGTTCCGGACAAGGTGAACCCGCCATAATACCCGTTCTCATATGAGAGAAATCAGTCTTTTTGAAATCAGGATGTTCAAGCATTGCTATAAACATTGTAGGTACACCGTGAAATGCGGTTATGTGTTCCTGATTTACACAAGCCAGTGCAGGCTTTGGTGTAAAATACGGAAGTGGATAAAGTGTACCGCCGTGAGTCATTGTGGCTGTCATTGCAAGTACCATACCGAAACAGTGGAACATAGGCACCTGAATCATCATACGGTCTGCAGTGGACAAATCCATTCTGTCGCCAATACATTTACCGTTGTTTACCACATTGTAGTGAGTAAGCATTACGCCTTTCGGGAAACCGGTTGTACCTGATGTATACTGCATATTACATACATCATGGACATTTACCTGGTTTGCCATTCTTCTCACTTCATCTATATGAACCTCGTCGCCTTTTGCTACTGCCTTATCCCATGTAAGACATCCCTTTTGCTTATATCCGATAGTGATGATATTTCTCAAGAAGGGAAGTCTCTTTGAATGAAGGGGTGCATCATCCGGCTTTGTTTCAAGTTCGGGACAAAGTTCTGCCATAATTCCTGCATAGTCGGAATCACGGTAACCTTCTATCTGAATAAGAGTATGTGTATCAGACTGTTTCAGAAGATACTCTGCTTCGTGAATCTTGTATGCTGTATTTACAGTTACAAGCACAGCACCTATCTTTGTGGTAGCCCAGAATGCTATATACCATTCAGGAACATTGGTTGCCCAGAGTGCCACATGGCTTCCTGCCTTTACACCCAGAGCGATAAGTGCCTTTGCAAAGTTGTCAACATCATCTCTGAACTGTGAATAAGTCCTTGTATAATCAAGTGTTGTATATTTGAATGCGTACTGGTCGGGAAATTCCTCAACCATTTTGTCAAGCACCTGAGAAAAAGTCTTCTCGATAAGTGCTTCTTTTTTCCACACATATTTACCTGTTTTTCTGTTGTTGTCGTAAAGTGTGCTCTGTGCTCTGGACAGATTGTTGTAACGGGACATAAAACTTACAAAATGCGGGAAGATAATGTCATAATCACTTATTTCATCCACCCACTGAGGATCCCATTCTATGGAAATAAATCCATCAAAGTTTATACTTCTCAAAGCATTTACAAATTCATCTATCGGAAGGGAACCTTCACCGATGATAGAGTGAACGCTTTCGCTTTCTGAGTCCTTGATATGAACATGCTTTATGGAAGCGCCCAGGTTTGTAATTGTCTGTTCTGCAGTTTCTCCGTTGAGTCTGTAAGGATAGTGGAGATCCCAGAGTGTGCCGAGATTATCGTGAGCAAACTCTACAATAAGTTCTCTCAGTCTGGAAGTATCTGCATAGTATCCCACAGTTTCCACCAGCAGTGTAATTCCCTCTTCTTCCGCCTGAGGCAACGCCTTTCTTATAAATTCCTTTGCATCAGAAGTGGATTTGAGTCTTAAGTAAGGTGTATGAAGTTTCTTTGCCACATACATTGCTTCCCTGAGTTCTTCAAAGGCTTTTTCCTCTTCGCTCATATCTGTTACTATATCAATACAGGGTACTTTCATACCGTATTCGATAAGTCTGTGATATACACTCGAAAGGTTTTCATCCTTCAACTCTTTTACCGAGTGGATTTCAATTCCTGAGAACTTATACTCGGATGCGATTTTTAAAAAGTCTGAAAACTCAAACTCTGACCATTTGTTTGTAGAAAATGATAAGTTCATCAGAAATCCTCCTCAAAACAAATTTTATTGAGAGCACTGATGTATGCTTTGATACTTGCCCCCACAACATCGGTAGAAATACCTTTGCCCGAATAAACCTTACCTTCGTGGCGAAGTTTAACTACGCTTTCTCCCATTGCTTCATGACCTCTGGTCACTGACTGAATCTGGAAGTCGTCAAGTTCAAAATGGTGTCCGGTAATCTTTTCTATAGCCATAAAGGACGCGTCAATAGGTCCGTTTCCTGTAGAAATACCGTTAACAACCTTTTCGTCTTTCACAAGTTCTATATTTGCAGTAGGTGTAATAATATCACCTGAGTTAATAACATAACTTTTCAGAATATATGTTGGGCTTACCTGCATTGCAACACTTGCAATAATTGCATCAAGTTCTTTTATACCCACATTCTTTTTGGTTACGGTTTTTACAAATTCGTTGTATACATTGTCTATGTCTTCATCAGAAAGGTCATATCCCATTTTGAGAATTGCTTCCTGAATGGTTTTTATATCTGTATCCTTTGAGAACACTGCATCTTCAACGATAATACCGCCGGTGCCGTAATCAAAGGATGTTTCTTCCTGAGATTTGTCATTTGTAACAAAACTCATATTTCTTATGGAATTATCGAGAACTGCCATATTGAGTTTTGATTTGATTCCGAGTGAATCTGATTTCTGTCTGAAAACATCTGCGATAGATTTAAGTTTGGGGCATCTTTCTGATGCCATTGATGTCTTTATCTGTGTAACGCCTGCCTTCACACAGGATATAGCACAGGCTGCCGCCATATGGAGATCGTTTGAACATTCCACAGAAAGGGCTACATCTTTAAGTTCTTCAACATCATTGTAAAGTCCCTTTATATACTCTGCAAATTCTGTAGGAAGCATTGTTCCCGCAGAGTCACAAAGAGTGATTGTCTTTGCACCTGCTGATATAGCGGTCTTAATCGCCTTTATGAGAAATTCTCTTTCCGCTCTTGTGGAATCTGCCATGGATACTTCCACATCTTCCGTAAGGGATACGGCTTTTTTTGTAAGAGTATCTATCATATCAAGTACCTTATCCGGCTTTTTGTGACAGATATATTCCATCTGCACGGTAGACACCGGAACAATGATATGAAGTCTTGGGCTTTTTGCTTCTTTGATTGCTTCATATGCCACTTCCACGCCGCTTTCTGAAAGTTCTACAGGGCAGGATATGATACTGTTTTTTACTATAGGTGAAATTGTATGGAGAAAAAGCACATCCGACTTGCCGTTTGTAATGGGTGCAGTTTCTATAACATCCACATTAAGTTTATCCAGTTGCTTTGCAACTTCTGTTTTTTCTTTAAAACTGAGAACATTTGTTTCTCTCTGTGCAGTTTCTCTTAAGGTAATATCTGAAATTTTTATATCCATTTTGTTTTCTCCTATAATTTCAAGATTTGTTGAGCGTTTTTATAAAGGATAAGTTCGTTCTGTGATTGAGTAAGACCGATATTCATAAACTTCTTCAGTTCTTCTTCAGGTGACCACATAGGAAAATCCGTTCCGTAGAGCATCCTTTCCGCCCCGTATATGTTAATAAGTTCTTTGGCTCTCTTTAATCCGATGTATTCTAAAGAACTTGAGGTGTCTAAATAGCAATTTGTATCTTTGAGATACTCAAGTGCCAGATCATACACTGACCATCCGCCGAAATGTGCTCCGATGGTTATAAGTCGGGGAAATTCTTTCTGTATCTTACATAGTCGTGATGGATGAGAATAGGGATAGCGGTAATCTCCGCAGTGTATAAGAAGAGGCAATCCTTCTGACTGGAGATAATCGTATAATTCATACATACGCTCATCATCCATATTATATTTCTGTGTATCAGGATGAATCTTCACACCTTTAAGCCCCAGATTTTTGCATCTTTGCGCTTCTTCAATCTTATTTTCAAAATCTGCGTGCATTGTCATAAATCCCACAAACTCCTTATGAGCATCGCACTCTGATTTTATGTAATTGTTGATAGTCTGTACATGATCCTTGTCAATTGCAACCGAATGAACAACATAGTTTGTAATTGAGCATTTGCTGCCTTTGTCTATAAGGTCTGAGGAAGTGCCCTGAGCAGTCATCTCTATATTGTAAAACTCCCCTACGCTTTTTACGGCTTTCTGTGCAATTTTTTCCGGATATATATGACAATGAAAATCTATTACCTGCATTTTTATCTTTCCTTCTGTGTAAGTATCTTATATTCAACAAAAAGCGGTTTTGCCAAAAAGCAAAACCGCATAAAATTTACCGTCTGCGCCGGGAAGAGTTATCTTGTGACCGGCAGGAAATTTATAGTTTGCTTTTTAAGCATTTTTTCAACTCCGATTAGTAGCGCTGATATAATAATTACATTTAGTAGTTCAGCACAAATCAAGTTTATAATTATAATGGCAAACAACAAAATAGACACTGCAATAACAGTGTCCATAATAATTATTATATTATTTTTTGCAGAAGAATAAGAAGGTGCAGAATTCTCTGCAACTTTTGATGAACTGTAAGTGGTTGAAAACTTAAACATTTTCATCATTATATCCTCCTTCAAAACTCAATTTTACGGCTTAACCATCGCAAAAAAATTATGCATTAATAATATCACTTTACACATAAATAGTCAAGAAACTATACTATTTTGTAAAATAACTATACTTTTTTGTGCAATGTTGTGTGGCAATATGATGAAAAACCGCATTTTTATGCCGTTTATGGCACTTATTCGCTATAATTTATATTATCTGCTCTCTTGATTTTTTTGGTAGTGGTTCTTATGAAATCAGTCTTTCTGACAATCACCTTTCTGATATTTTTGAAATGTGCCATATTTTCATTAAGTTCTTTTACCACATCTTCAATTTTTCTTTTGATTTCCTGAAAATCTGCATTTCCCATAGTTTCCTTTACAAAAGCCTCATCAGGAAAAATCTGTGCCGTAATCACTTTCTTTCCGTTGTCATCCGATTCATATACCAGAGCATCAGATACCATATCACTTTCGCAAAGTCTGCCTTCAATTTCTTCAGGAAAGACATTTTTGCCGTTTTCGGTGATAATCACATTTTTCAGTCTGCCGGTAATATATACAAAGCCGTCTTTTATATATCCCAGATCCCCTGTATGAAAAAATCCGTCTTTGATTACACTGTTTGTAAGTTCTTCATCCTTATAGTAACCTACCATTACATTTTCACCTTTTACAGCAATCTCTCCTATTCCGTCATCATCTTTATTTACAATCTTTACTTCATACTCGGGAGCAGGAAGACCGACAGAATCGTGTCTGAAATATGATGGTCTGTTTGCCGTAATCAAGGGTGCACATTCTGTAAGGCCATAGCCCTGAATTGCCTTGATACCAAGGTCGTTGAGTGCCTTTGATGTTTCAGGATTCACAGGTGCCGCACCTACAAGAAGATCACGCAGTCTTCCGCCGAATTTTGAGTGGATTTCGGAAAATAGTTTCTTTCTTATATCTATACCGAATATATCAAAAAATCCTGCAAGTTTCACTCCAAACTTAAGTGTCTTTTCTTTACCCTGCTTTCTCACTTCTTTCATTATCCCCTTGTGAAACATCTCCATAATAAGAGGAACTGATACGATAATTGTAGGCTTTGCTTCCTTTACTTCTTTTAAGATATACTTAAGTCCACTGCAATGTGCCACAGAAGCACCTGCAAACATAGGACAGAGAAATCCGCAGGTACATTCATAAGTGTGATGTATAGGCAATATTGAAAACATCCTGTCATATTCTTTGATTGTATATACCGTACAGATATTTATTACATTTGATGCTATGTTTCTGTGAGAAAGCATAACTCCCTTTGAATATCCCGTTGTACCTGAAGTAAAAATTATAATGTTTACATCATCCGGCTCCACCTTTGCATCTTCAAATGAGGTATCTCCGTTTTTTATATACTCCATGCCTGATTTTATAAGAGAAGGCATAGAATACGAATTCTCCTTTTCTGTCATACAGATTGTGACAATATCATTATTTTTGTCAAAATATCCGTCAAGACCTTTGTTCACTTTATCTGAATATATAATTGCATCAAGTTCTGCAATTTTTGAAAGGTTTTCAACATCAGATACCGGAAGTTCTCTGTCCAGAGGGACAATTGTACCCACTCCGCAAACAACCGATATATAACCTACCGCCCACATATATGAGGCATCACCGATGATACCGATTTTTTTGTCTTTGAGCCCCATACGGATAAGAGCCGTTGCAAAAGAAAACACATCTTTTCTGAATTCTTTATATTTTATCTCCCTGTAATCTTCTTTCGGATCAAACTTTGTAAGATAGATTATATTTTCACTATAAATCTCTGTACTTGACAGAAATAAATCCCTTATGGTAGATATATATCTTACATCTTCGAGGGGAGTTTTGCCGTATATTCCTTTGTTTACTACATTCTTTAATGCTTCATACATAGACTTTACCTCCAAACAACATAGTATCCATTACTACATTATCACATATACCGAACTTTGTCAACAGATATATGTAAGATATTTTGCCATACCATTATGATAACACTTGATTTTTGTGAAAGATAATACTATACTTAATATATGAAATTCAAAAAAGGAAGTGCTTATATGTATTATAACAAAGAAGCCCTTACAGAATGCTTCGCCTCATGGAATGAAATATCAAAAAAACAAACACTGCCCGACTGGGATCACCTTCCGGGAATAGACTTATATATGGATCAGGTAATCACTCTTGTTACAGAATACATCTCATCACTGAATCCTTCAACACAAGACAGTGTACCTGTTACACAGTCAATGATAAACAACTATGTGAAATTCAAGACAATGCCTGCACCGGTAAAAAAGAAATATTCAAAAACTCACCTTGCATACATCATTATGATATGTATATTGAAGCAGACACTGAGTATGGATGCCATTCATAAGATTATTCCTGCAGGAATTGAAGAAGAAGAAGTGAAGTCCATATATAATTCATTTGTCAAAAATCAGAACAAGGCTTTTCAGTATGTAACCGAACAAACTGCCGTCATCGCAGAACCTATACTAAAAAATGAAGGCGACAATCAGGAAAGACTCAACGACCTTGTAATGCAGGTGGCTTCAAGTGCAAACATATTCAAATCACTTATAGAAAAAATTATTGCCTCACAGTCGGAATAATACCAGAAATATAAAAGCACCCGTAACGGTTTGAAATGTTACGGGTGAATTTTTTTGTATTAATTATCAACCTTCAGGGGTATACGGTTTTAACTTCAATACAACTTTCTTTACATATATGATGTTTGCAAGTACAATGAGAAGCGATATAAAAGCAAGGATATTCTGTGCATAGAACTTATGTCCCATAACCACCATATCGCATTTCTGCATAAAGTTAAAGAACGGTGTAATGGCAAGTGTTGTAAAAAATCCTACAAATCC
Source organism: Clostridia bacterium (assembly GCA_045534195.1). Classification (GTDB taxonomy): domain Bacteria; phylum Bacillota; class Clostridia; order UMGS1810; family UMGS1810; genus SIG435. The sequence goes on from JAZSJF010000137.1 coordinate 11,298, forward strand.
GTATATTGTCTG
>JAZSJF010000231.1:0-4026 GCA_045534195.1 Clostridia bacterium
CTCGCACCACCCGGCAACTCTCTCAAGGTTTGCAATACACTTACTTGTTTCTGGTCATCGTCTTTGTGTGTATTAAAAACTATACACATATTATATAACTATTATCGAATTTTGTCAAGAACTTTATTTAAATAAAATCAAACAAAATAAAATCAAACATAAAATAAAAAGCAAAAAGAAACTCCCACATTCTGTGATGCGGGAGTTTCCACTATAAAATAAAACTTTTTTATTTTATTTTTTAAATTAGCCAAGGTATTTTGCTGAGAATTCTTCGATCTTCTTTTCTTCTTTCATCTTCTTGATAGAAGCGTTAACCTTGTCGAGAAGTTCTGTATTGCCTTTCTTGATAGCAATAGCATATTCTTCTACGCCGAATGCTTCGTTATCTTCTACAATCTTAAGACCTTTGTTGTCTTCAACATACTTGCCTGCTGTTGCAGAGTCGATAACTACAACATCTGCTTTGCCGTTAACAAGTTCCATAACAGCGTCTGTACCCTTCTTGAATGAAATGTATTCATACTGAAGTGTATCCTTAACAACTGTTTCGCCTGTGTATCCTTCGATAACTGCAATCTTCTTGCCTTCCATGTCAGATGCCTTAGCGATGTCAGAATCTTCTTTAACAATCATAACCTGTGTTGCAACATAGTATGATTCAGAAAAATCTACTGATTTGAGTCTTTCTTCTGTTACTGTCATACCTGCGATAACTGCATCAACCTGACCGTTTTCCAAAGCAGCGAGAAGTGAACCGAATTCCATGTTTTCGATTTTTACTTCTTTGCCGATATCCTTACCGATCTGATCTGCAATTGCCATATCGATACCGTCGAAGTCACCGATTACGCCGCCTGTTGTAACAAATTCAAACGGTGGGAATTCAGCGTTTGTACCGAATTTGATTGCTTCTGTTTTTGTTGATGAACATGCTGTGAATACAGCAACAAGCATTACAACTGCCAATACTACTGATAAAATTTTCTTCATTTCTGATTTCTCCTTTTTAAGAAATTTTATTAATTAAAGAACTTACTATGTAAATTCTTAAATTACAACACTTTGCTTAAGAACTCTTTTGTTCTTTCGTTCTTTGGGTTTGTAAATATCTCTTCCGGTGTGCCTGATTCCATAATCACGCCCTGATCCATGAAGAGAACTCTTGTTCCCACTTCTCTTGCAAATCCCATTTCGTGAGTAACAACTACCATTGTCATACCGGATTTTGCAAGATCTTTCATAACATCAAGCACTTCTCCTACCATTTCGGGATCAAGTGCCGATGTAGGTTCATCAAAAAGCATAATTTCAGGCTCCATAGCCAATGCTCTTGCAATTGCCACTCTCTGCATCTGTCCGCCGGAAAGTTGTGAAGGATAAGCATCTGCTTTATCCACAAGACCTACTGTTTCCAGAAGTTTGAGAGCCTTTTCCTTTGCCTGTTCTTTGGTCATTTTTTTAAGAAGTGTAGGCGCAAGAGTGATATTGTCCATAATTGACAAGTGATCAAAAAGATTGAATCTCTGAAACACCATGCCCATTTTCTGTCTGATTTTGTTTACATCCACTTTTGGAGCGTTTATGCACTCATCATCAATAAGAACTTCTCCGCCGGTAGGCACTTCAAGAAGATTCAGGCATCTTAAGAATGTACTCTTTCCCGAACCTGAAGGGCCGATAACAACGACAACTTCACCCTGAGTGATATGCTCATCAATTCCTTTGAGTACATCTAAGTCCCCAAAACTTTTTTTAAGATTTTTTACCTTTATCATTACATATCCCTCCTATCTTCTGTCAGAACGTCTGAGTATTCTTTCTACACGGTCAAGAAGAAGAGTGAGGATTTTGATAAGTACAAAGTAAATAATCGCTGTACCTATCAAAGGCATAAAGGCTGTATATGTAGCACTTCTTATCATATCGCCTGCCTTCTGTATATCAACAAGACCAACATAACCTACAATAGCGGTTTCTTTGATAAGAACGATAAATTCATTACAGAATGCGGGGAAGATATTCTTTGCCGCCTGAGGCAACACGATTCTCATCATTGTCTGTGTAGCGTTAAGACCAAGAGAACGACCTGCTTCTGTCTGTCCGATATCTATGGACAGAATACCTGCTCTGATAATTTCCGATACATATGCACCGGAGTTTATACCGAATGCTATTGCCGCTATAATCCACTTTTCAAGGTCAACCGAAGCAAAAATTACGAAGTATATAATCATAAGTTGTGTAACAGAAGGAGTTCCTCTGATTACATCAGTGTAGACCTTGCCTATCACGTTGAGAATCTTATTCTTTGAAAGATTACAAAGAGCAATTACAAGACCTATCGCAATACCTATTGCTATTGCAAGAAGGGAAACCTTGATAGAAACTCCTATACCCTTTAACAAAAGCATATATCTGTCCGCTTCGATAAAGCAGAAAGTAAACTTCTCGCATATTCCTGCCCACCATACGCTTAACCAATCCATTTATTTATCTCCTTTACGTAAGGTATGTTTATGTATAAAAATCAAATTTATTCATAATCATACATATATTAGCACATTATTATACATAATGCAAGGATTTTCTACTGTATTTTCTCAAAATCCGATGCGGGATGTTTGCATAAAGGACAAATGAAATCTTCAGGCAACGGTTCACCTTCATATACATATCCGCATATCTTGCATACATATCCTTTTTTCTTTTCTTCTTTCTGAGGTTTTGGCTTGACATTATCAAAATAATACTGATATGTCATAGATTTTGCATCGCTTAATATCTCTGCCTCCGTAACACTGCATACAAAAAGAGTATGTGTGGGGAAATCCACTGTATCCACCACATCACAACTGATATATGCATTTGTCATAAAAGGAAGATATGTGATGCCGTTCTGCGCTCTTTTGATTGTCATATTTGAAAATTTGTCTGTATCTCTTCCTGACTGAAAACCAAAATGCTTAAACACCTCAAATGAACAATCCTCTGACAAAACAGATATGTTAAGTTTTTTTGTGTTCATAATCATATCGTGTGTATAGTTTGCCTTGTTTACTGCAACAGTTATCATAAGAGGGTCAACAGTAACCTGTGTAACGGTATTTACAATACATCCGTTGTCCTTGTCCCCCTCTTTTGCAGTCAGTACAAAAAGACCGTAACTGAGTTTAAATAACGCATTATTATTAATCATATTTATCATCCTTTTTCAATTTAGGGACGGACCCTTTTTTGTCAAATTTAAACAATTTAGGGACGGACCCTAAATTGAAAATCATTAATTATCTTTGTAATGATATATCTTGTTATCCCTGTCAATTCAGAAAGATGGGATTTTGATATTTTTATTTCATTTACTATCTTATATATCATTTCATCTCTTTTATCCTTTGGCAGAATAGAGATTTCTTTTATATTTTTTAATCCTGTCACCTTTTGTATCTCACCTATAAGATACGATTTTTTGTAGTCAAATGTTATATCATCTTCATCATCTACTCCACGATGATAATCCTGAAACTCTTTCTTTGCAACACTAATATCATCGGATATAATTTCAAAAATGAAATTGATATCAACAAAAGAACGATTATCAAGCACATAGTCATTGTAACTCGAATATACATACTTTGAAACATCTGTAGTAATATGCGCCCTTACAGGATTTCGGTGAATATATCTCACAAGCATCAGTGCATATTCGTCATCTTCTACAGGATAACTTTTATATCTTCCTTCTGTAAGAGGACCCGTACGATTATATTTCTTATTATACCATACTGCATACGAGGTGAGAATTTTCCTCATAGCATTTGGTATGCTACCTGCTTCCTGCTCCGCCAAAAACAGATGAACATGATTTCTCATAAAACAATATGCATAAATCGCTATATTACTATCATGCTTTACTTTCATTATAATATTCTTAAGTTTTTGATAATCACACTCCTCGCGAAATATATTCTGTTTATCAGCACCTCTGAAAATAATATGATACATTCCGCTTTCGCTTATAATACG
>JAZSJF010000430.1:0-2424 GCA_045534195.1 Clostridia bacterium
TAAGTTCGCCTTCAAGGTCAGTAAATATCATACCGTGTCCGCCACCCTGACCAAAAAGCGGTATATCCAGATTGGTCCAGTTGCCTGTAATATCACCGTTATCGGAAACTGCAATCCCCTCTGTATATCCTCCTTCTGAAAATCCTGACCATATCATAAGCAGTGTACCTGTTTTTGTTCTGTAAAGATAAGGACCGTCTGTAACATAACCCACATCGATGCCTCTTTCTTTGGAAGAAACAGATTTAGCCCATTTAGGATCAGAACCTTTAAACATTGTAACCGGTTCTGATACTGCCTTTGACAAATCTTCGGATAATTCCATATAGCAGATTGTACCATCGTGAATTTGTACCCATTCATGACAAAAAACTATGTAAGGTTTATTGTCAGGTGATACATAAAGTGTGCCGTCAAGGCACCACCAGTCTGGCGGTGTAACAGGTCCGTCTGATACCGGCTTGAACTCACCATCAGGAGTATCACATACAAAAATCTGTGATGCTCTGCATTTACCTTCTGCTCTGAATGATGCAAAAAGATAATACTTGCCATTGTATTTATGAACTTCCGGTGCCCAGTAATCAAGATGTGACCAGAAGTCCTTATCTGCTTTAAAAATCACTTTTTCATCAGACCAGTTCTCAAGATCTGTGCTTTCTCTTACGACAAATGAATCACATTCTCCTCTGATAAACGGACAACCTGATGTATACATGTAATATTTATTATTTTCTGCAAGTACAAACGGGTCTCTCACCCTGAATTCGCTTGTTTTTACCATAATATCACTCCCAATACACAATATATCAATAGTTTACCACAAATTTGCAAAAATGTAAACAAAAAATATTGCATTTTATTGTATTTATATGTTAGAATTTATACATAAAATTCAGGGAGAAACACATATGAAATTATATTTTGCTCCAATGGAAGGAATAACGGGGTTTGTATACAGAAATACACACAGAGAGTTTTTTGGAGAAAACTGCGAATACTATGCCCCATTCATAAATCCAACCGAGTGTGAAAAGAAATCGCTGAAGGAATTCCGCGATATATTACCTGAAAACAACAATAACAAACCATTAAGGGTACAGGTACTTACAAACTCGGTAAGTCATTTTATTTCAACAGAAAAAAAGATAAGGGATTTAGGATACAATGAAATAAACATAAACTTAGGATGCCCCTCAAATACCGTGTGCAAAAAAGGAAGAGGTGCAGGCTTTCTAAAAGAAAAAGAATCTCTTGATGAGTTTCTCTGCGGGATTTTTGAAAAAACTGCATCAGAAATCACCCTCAAGACAAGACTCGGATTTTCAAATCCCGAAGAAATATATGAACTTATGGACATATACAACAAATATCCCGTAAAAGAACTTATAATACACCCCAGAACAAGAGAAGAATTTTATCTGGGGATTCCCCATAATGACATATTCGCCGAAATTCTGAAAACTGCAAAAATGCCGGTATGCTACAACGGAAATATATATTCGAAGGATGATTATGAATATATAAAAAATGCATTTCCCCAAATCAATTCCGTAATGATAGGCAGAGGCGCCATAATGAATCCGGCAATATTTAACGAAATATCAGAAAAATCTCACCTTACTACAGAAAATCTTACAGAATTTCTTACACTTCTTTGCGAAAATTATATGAGTGTATTAAAGAGTGAACACTACACCATTGGCAAAATGAAAGAGATTATGCTTTATGTAATGTGGATGTTTCCCGATGACAAAAAAGCCATAAAAGGAATAAGAAAAGCAAGTAAACTCAGTGATATGTTTGAGAGTTTCAAATATGCAAGTGATATAAAAATGCCATCAGGTCTGTAACCTGATGGCATTTTTTGTATTTATTTATCGAAATACTGTGTAAGATTGTATGCATTCATATTGATATTATTCATATGTCCCAGAAGGGTTTCGTAGAACTCATACTTTCTTGTAATAATACCTTTATTTGCATCAATATTTGATACATCCTGATTTGGGTTGGAAGGATCGTTGTCCATATATTTGAACCACTGCCATCCTACAAAAATCTTTGATTCAAGCATTGAAAGGACAAAACTCTGATAATAATGTCCTCTCTCATCCTGAGTCTGTACAGTATATCCTACCCCTGCCTGATTTGTGAGGGATGTTTCTTCTGTGCAGGCATCCATACCCTTGGCGTACCATTCCTGATTCATAAGCGGTTTACCTGCCCATTTGTACCATTGTTCAATCTGTGCCGCATCACCTGTCCAGGCATTGCCGTAATAGTCATATCCTACAATGTCACACCAGTTCTTAAGACCTCTGAACGCACCCTGATGATGCTTGTCCATTTTAGGTCCGATTATCATATGATTTTTGTCATATTTTCTTATGGCATCTGTACACACTTTCATATATCTGTCAT
>JAZSJF010000087.1:0-2675 GCA_045534195.1 Clostridia bacterium
TTTGTCAATTGTGAAGTATTTTTCCTATTTCTATTCATCTATCTTATCAGACAATAGAAAGAATCACACCGCAAAAGGCGTGGAAGAGATAAGAAAATTCTTATAAAGAACTGCAACACAAAAGGTGTAACCTGAAAAAACGGGTTACACCTTTTGTATTAGCAAAAAAATTTGTTTTTATTTAATTTCAGGAAGACTTGCTGCGGCAACCGACTGACCTACTCTTCTGGCTTTTTCATCAGGAATATTAAGGGAAATTTTTCTATAAAGCTCAGGGAACTTATCCAGAAGCACCTCTCTTGCATTTTCGAGAAGAATCTCTCCGCCCTTTCCGCTTGTGACTCTTCCCATAATAAGCACATGCTTTATATCATAAAAAAGTGAATAATATGCAATAGAATATCCGAAATATATACCGATAGTTTCGTATATTGCTTTTGCTCTTTCGTCGCCTTCTTCCATAAGTTTCTGAACGACTTTAAGTTTCTCTGCAGGTGTAAGAGATTCATCAATATCAATCCCCGCTTTCGGTGCAAGTTTTATTACTGCATCCTGGGAAAAATACTTCACACCGCAACCGTAATCTCCGCTCCACTCATCAACCATAGAATCCTTATTGAAATCAACGGGAACAAATGCAAGTTCATTAAGCCATCCGGTAATATTACCCTTTGAATCAACATAACCCACTGCTTCACTTGTGCCCATAGCAACACCAAGCACATTGTTATCCTCAAGACTCATCGCACCTGCAAGTGCAGTTACATCACCGTCATTTGCCACTTCAACAGGAACATCGCCTATTTCTTTTGCGGCATCAAGATACATATTCTTTACATATTTTTCAAAATCATCATCATTAACTTTGAGAAACAATGAAGCAACCATAATCTTGTTGTCAATGTACACACCGGCAGATGAAATACCTATTCCGTCAACTCTCGGCATATGAGATGCCGCCGTCTTAAATGCAGATACTATTCCATCGTAATGATATTTAGGATCGGAATTGAGTTTCGGATGCCACACAACCTCTTCAGAAAACACAGTTTCCCCATCTACAACGGCAGATACTTTTCTGTCACTTCCGCCTGCATCAAATCCGATTCTGCATCCGTCAAGATGTCTGCCTACAGGAGAAGATACATCGTTGATTTGAGGTAAATCAGATTCTTTTTCTACATACAACACCTGAAAATCATCCTCATATACTCTTGACATAAATCCTCTGTCAAAATCTCTTCTTCCACCCTTTGAATAATCGTCTTTTATTCTTTTGTATATATTTTCACTACCGCAAATATAAATTCTATATCCGCCTTTTACCCAAAGGAGAGATTTGATAAGTCGCTCGATGATATCATAATTCTCTTCATCATGACCGGTATTGTCTTTGAATATATCTGTTTCAAAACCGGAAACAAAGTGTTTGTTTCTTTCCATTCTGATAATCAGTTTCTGAGATTCAGATTCCGCCACTTTTGTTTTGAAATCATTTATTACACTAATCATCGGGATAAAATCTCTATCAAGCATACAAGACATTTTTTCATTCTCCTTTATATCTTATTTCACCGTCTGTAATTACGATATTTACATTGAATTCATCATCAAATATAACAAGATCAGCACATTTACCTTCTTCTATAGCACCATAGTCTTTGTCAATTCCAAGTGCTTTTGCAGGATTTAATGTTGCACATTTAAATGCATCAACAAGTGATAACCCTGTATTTTCATACAAGTTTTTAACTGCCATATTAAGTGTAAGCACACTTCCTGCAATTGTACCATCTGCCATAAGGCACTTGATTCCTTCTTTTTTGAGATTCTGACCACCAAGTGTATAATCACCGTCAGCCATTCCGCCCGCTCTTATGCAGTCAGTTATAAGAACAAGTTTATCTCCCTTTGCCTTGGCAACCATATTAAATAATCCCTTGTCTACATGGAATGTATCTGCGATAAGTTCAGTATACACATCCTCAGACAATGCAGCACCTACAACACCTGGACTTCTGTGAGATAAGGGTGACATTGCATTGAACAAATGTGTGGTACTTCCTACTCCCAACTTTATACCTTCAATGGCTTCGTCATATGTAGCATTTGTATGTCCCATAGAAATAAGGATATTTCCGTTTTTCTTAACCTTTTCTATACATTCCTTTGCGCCATCCATCTCGGGTGCAACTGTAAACAATTTCACAATATCAGAATGTTTGATTATGAAATCCCCGTCAGGCTTAAGGATATGTTCTTCTGCCTGTGCACCTTTTTTGGAAGGATTAATAAAAGGTCCTTCACTGTTTATTCCTACAATTTTTGAACCGTAAAATTCAGAAGAATTTTTCACTTCTCTCACTGCATCGAAAGCATCTTCGATTTCCTTTTTTGAAACCGTCATTGTTGTAGGACACCAGGATGTTACACCGTTTTTGATTATCCCTGATGCAATTTTTCGTATTCCATCTGCACTCCCGTCAGATACATCTTCACCAAGATAACCGTGGATGTGCATATCAATAAGACCTGGAGATACAATCTTACCCTCCGCATCTATCACATCAAAATATTTCGGCTTAAGTTCCTCTGTTCTGACAACATCGCGGATTTTGTCATCAAAAACAACGCTATACCCCTCAAGAAGTTTATCTTCAAGTAATATTTTTCCG
>JAZSJF010000394.1:0-2855 GCA_045534195.1 Clostridia bacterium
GTAATTTAAACAGGATACTCGTTTTTGTCTGTAATCTTAAAGTTCATATCACCCATACGGATATCTTTGATTCTTTCAATAGCGTCTTTTCTCCACTGTGCACCCTTGTTGAGTTCTTCATAATTGATGGTAGATGCAGGCATATCACCGGGGCCCACCGAAGAACCGTCATCTTTGTAAACGCCTGCATAATTTATAATTTCGAAATCAGCAATTTCTACTACCTGTGCATTTGTACCTGTTCTTATAGTAATTGAGTTTCTGTTCAGATAATGTGTGAACGGAAGATAATGATACTCCCAATTACTTCTTGCTTCTACAGTTTCAAAAAGACTCTTCGGATACTGTTTACCTGCAGGTGTGGTTTCTACACCTTGAATCTGCACAATCACTGAGCCTTTTCCTTCACTGTTTCCGCCTGATACTGTACGCATTGCAAATTTAACAAGCATCAGATCGTCCTGATTGCATCCTTCAAGAGTATTTGAAAAACTAAGCGCAGAAGCGTTTGTATTGATTGTGCCGTCTGTATTATATACAACTTGTGAAGTAGTCACTCTCAATGCCTTTGTAAAGGGCTGTCCTGAGACAGTTACCTCTGTTTTGGATGACTTACCGCTTGCTCTTGTGTTTGTAAAAAACTCTTCAGTTGTTACATAATTTGTTCCCTTAGGAAGTCTGGCATATTTTTCGTCCGGATTCGCATCCATATCAAAATACAAAAGATTATCATCAGTAAATTCTGATGACTTTTCAAACTGTGTAGGAACCTTTCTTCTGTAGACCTCATCAAAGCCCGTAGCCTGTTGAGTAACAGAAAGATCATCATAGTATATAGTCTTTGCAATGATTGTATCATCTGATCCGAAAGAATTGAGAGATACCGCCTGGTCAACACGGATAGAATTTATCAATGGATTTGACTTTTCTTCAGTGCTGCCATTATCCACCATATTGTCAGTGACAAAAACAGATGTCTTAAGTTCTGTCCATGTATTCCACGGAACATATATTGAAGCAGATGACATACCGGTAGAACGGTATTTGTACTTCTTATCGTCAGGTCCTGTAAGACTGAGTCTGAAATATGTACCACCGCTTGAAATAGTAGTAAGTTCTTCTAAAGTTTCTCCTTCTTCGCCGGGGATTCTCTTATATCCACCGTCATTTTTGTCAGCGTATACCCAAACACTTATATCATACTTTTCTCCTACATTATCCTTGGTGAGAGGTCCGTTAAACAAATCAAGAAACTTAACTGCAGTTACAATTGTTTTTCTGTTTTTCTGAACAAGGCTCTTTTCTCCGCTTCTTACCTTTGACTGATTGGCAGAATCGGGAGAATTATAAATGCATACTTTATTTATGGATGAGTTTCCACCGAAGTTCACTACTTTTGATGAAAGATATGTACATGCTTCAGCATCTGCAGAACCACTTGAATTGTGATTATACATTTCAAAAGATTCTGTATATGCAAGTTCTTTTTCTGTAATAGTCGAAGAAGAAAGTTTCTCTACTTTGACATTATCAATAAATGTAGTCTGGGCATAAGGTGATTCACCATTGGAGTCAATTCTCAATCCCGCAATACCTTCATCCTTCATTCTCTGTGTAATCTTGAATGTAATACCTGTTGATACCCATTTATCTGAAGAAAGTTTATGTGGATTAGGTGCCAATCCAAACATCTGGTCAGACGCTTCACAGTTTACCGCCGAAGATGAACCGGACTTGGAGACAAAGTATCTTAATTTAGGCTTATCTGCTCCACTTTCAGTGCCTGTCACATCAGAAAGGTACATATCCATTGACACTCTGTAAATGTCACCTTTGTTGGCTTTTGAAATATCAAATATATTTTCAAATCTTGCCATTGCAGATGCAGAACCTGTACGGGTAAATTTGATTCCATACTCGCCATATTTAGGGTTGTCAAGACCTTCGTAGCCTTCCATATCGGAATATTTAACCCATTCTGCCACAGCCTGGGCATTTTCATTTCCTCCATCTGTAGGAATGAATGAATACTTCACTCCGGAAATATCTGCTGTACCATTCAATACTGTCTTATCCTTTGTTACATTTTCAAAGTCAATAGACGATACCGCAACAAACCCTTCCTGAGCATTTTTCATCGCATAGGTTGCAACGGGAGATACGCAAAAAAGTGAAAGCACCATCACAACAGTGAGTATAAGTGAAATAATCTTTTTCATAACTTAGTCCCTACTCCTTTATTTTTATAGTATCACCCAGATCTTCAAGAGCAGTAAACTTCGCTCTCTCCTGCTGATCAAAATTAGGTGTATGCATAACAAATTTAAGTTCGCCTTCAAGGTCAGTAAATATCATACCGTGTCCGCCACCCTGACCAAAAAGCGGAATATCCAGATTTGTCCAGTTGCCTGTGATATCGCCATTGTCGGACACTGCAATTCCTTCAGTATATCCGCCTTCGGAAAATCCTGACCATATCATAAGAAGTGTACCTGTTTTTGTTCTGTAAAGGTACGGACCGTCTGTAACATAACCCACATCGATGCCTCTTTCTTTGGAAGAAACAGATTTAGCCCATTTGGGATCAGAACCTTTAAACATTGTAACGGGTTCTGATACTGCCTTTGACAAATCTTCGGAAAGTTCCATATAGCATATAGTACCGTCGTGAATCTGTACCCACTCGTGGCAAAAAACTATGTATGGCTTATTGTCAGGTGACACATAGAGTGTACCGTCAAGACACCACCAGTCTGAAGGTGTAACAGGTCCGTCTGATACCAAGTCGGAGGCCAAGCGGTCTTAGGAAGACAATTTTCATTTTCAACTCCTTGGCTCACAGAACGACATGGCTA
>JAZSJF010000172.1:0-4421 GCA_045534195.1 Clostridia bacterium
CTGAACCTTTACCTGTGCATTTCCGCTAACCGGAACAGGGCTTACACATCTTAACCTGAAGGTGATAAGGCAGACATCATTTTCGTTCATACCTTCTATCTTTTTGTTAAATCTGAACATTACTGCAGTATCTTTTTCGGGCATTCCATCAACCTGTACTCTTACCGCTTTATCAAAATCTGCCCCGTCAACACCTACTATCTCCGATTTCACCTTGATGTTTTCATCATTTACCTTTATCTGTGACACATCAAGCAAATCCTCGGGTGATATATGTTCTGTATATTTATCGGGAATAGATGCTTCAAACTCTTCATGCGTTGCGGATTCATAATATATCAGGTCATCCATTCTGTTGCTTTTTGTAAATTCTGTCGGTACAGGTCTGTGATTAGGATTTATAATTTCTGCCATATGAAGTTTCCCCTTTCCTACTGTGACTGTACGACTTTCACCGTCCCAACCTACTTCTTCACCAAGTGCTTCGGATACAAATCTTACAGGCACCATTGTTCTGCCGTTTAGAATCTGTGGTGCTACATCAAGTGTCATAAAGTTTCCATCCAGAGTTGCTGTTTTTTCTCCGATGACAAGACCGATTGTCTTACCGCCTTTTTTTGCAGTGACTGTTTTTGTTGCATCATCCCAATAGATTACTGCACCAAGACTTTCAAATATACCTCTCATCGGAACCAGTGTTCTTCCCTCAATAATAACCGGCATCTGATCAAAGTGTTTTTCTTCATCCTTCACTATCACGCGGACAGCATCATCGGCAAATACTGCAGCAGGACAAATAACTGTCATCAGCATGCAAACAGAAATTACTAAAGCAATTACCTTTTTCATCTTAATTCGTCTCCTTTTTTATTATAATATCTTTTCCGTTCCACAAACCTATTTTTATCTCTTCTATATCGCCCTTATCCGATGTAATGCGGATTTCTTTTTCTTCAAAGGGTTTAAGCATAAAGAAGTTATCTGATAAATATATCCTCTGCTCATCATCTGTCACATCCACGGTAACGGGATATGCTGCTGTTTCGGATATGTTTTTCACAAGTATTATCATTTCATTCTCACTTGTAATTTCCGTAATATATGCAGATAATACAGCCTTCCTGCCATTACAGATTTCGGATTTAAGTCTTGGTTCTTTTTCAAAAACAGTATTTTCCGCAGGGGCAGTTCTTAATCTGTGATAAAATTCTTTATCCTTTAATTTTGATATGCATTTGTTGAAATATATGCTTCTTGCAATGCTTTTTTCTTCCTTTACAAGATCTGCACATACAAGAAAACATCTGTCGGTAAACAAATCATCAAGTGTCAGGTTTCCGAAATCAACACAGTTGTCATATGGCGATATATACTCTTTGTACACTGTCATATCGGGATTGTATACAGTGAGAATTATTGAAGTATCAGACAAATCTTCATCATTCTGATTGAACACCTTTACCCTGAGAGATATTTCCTCATTCGGTTTAAGTACACTCCACTCCTGACACCACCAGACATTGACGGGATTGTAAGCATTTTTCACCGCATAATATCCGTAACACGGTCTGTCATCTCCATCTACAGTCTGTACACCTACAGTAGGCCAGTGACGTTTGAAAACCCATGGCATCACACCGCCGCACACAGGGAAATTCTCCTGCATTGACTGAATCATAAGTTGATAAAATTCATACACCTGCACCTGAGATGCTTCGCACAATTCTTCAAGAGATGCCTTATTCACATCTGTTATCTGGGATATACGCGCTGTCATTCTCGGAACCCTGTCAGGAATGTATTCAGAAAAATGATTAAGTATTCCGGGACATATATCACCGAATTTTTCAGATGATATAGGCGGAAGTTTTTTGTTTATTTCTTCCTTCACATATTTTTTGAATGTTTTGAAATTTGGAAAACTGTGTATACCCGATTCTGCAAGAAACGGAAGTGCTTTGTAGTAATGTCTGTACCACACAGGCTCCATATCAATATAAATATGTGCGCTTCCGCCATCTGCTGTGGTGTGATAATACACTCTGTCGTGAATAAGCGTATCAACACACCTTTGTGTTACAAACATATTTGCCGCATTTTCATCAGTATACGGATTAAATTCATTCCCCCCGCATACTATGACCAGTGACGGATGATTTCTTATGCGGTAAAGATTGAATGTTATCTGGCTTTCAAGCACTTCAAGAGGAAAACTGTCTGAAAGCGGTGTATTTGCCAACATAAGATCCTGCCACACCATAATGCCGTATTTATCACACAATTCATAAAACAAATCACTCTCGGGAAACCCTCCGCCATTCCATACCCTGAGAAGTTGAATTCCCGCATTTTTTACAAGTCTCAGGCACCATTCATATCTGTCGGGACTTAAATCATAGAGATAATCTATGGGCATCCAGTTGATACCTTTTAAGAAAAATTCCTTTCCGTTTATATTGAACAGGAATTTGTTCCATAAAGTACGATATCTGTTTCCCTTTGTATAATCCACTGTAAAAGTGCGGATACCAAACGGGAATTTTTGTACATCTGTTATTTTTTCACCGCATTTGAGCGTAACTGTAACATCATACAAAAATGCTTCTCCCATTCCATTTGGATACCACAATTCGGGATTGTCTATCACTATTTCCTTTTTGTAAAACTGAGGTTCAAGATAATCGCTGTTCATTCCCAGATTGTCAAAATCCGTAAAATTGACTTTTTCCTGTGACAAATAGACAATATCATCATTATCTTTTATAATGATTTCTATTTCAAAAAATTCGTCCTTTGCCTTACCCGTAAGTCCTGAATCAAATGCTCTCATAAATCCGTCACAGTTCAGTTCCCGCTTTTTATCCTTTCTTATTTCCTCCACATTTCCGTCAATAATTTCTGTTTCAAAAACAAGATATGCTTTATCTTTTTCCAGTTTTTGAGTATAAAGATACGGACGGCTCATATGAATTTTGTCCGTATATTCTATTCTGATGTGATTCCATATTCCCATCACAATGAAATCACCTCCGCTTACTCCCTTGTCACGAACAATGTTCCAGGGAATAATTTCCCGGTTTTCACCCTTGTGATTCCAGTAATCATATGTATCCTTTTTGCCGTAGGTCGCGGCTTTCACTTCCACTGTCACAGTATTTTGTCCGCCATAGTTAAGATATTGGTTTACCTTTACCACAGGTCCGCCAAACATACCTTCGTGGCATCCAAGCAAATGACCGTTGAGCCACACCTTTGAATAATAACTTATCCCCTCAAATATAAGATAAGCATCTTTGGAAGCATTTTCTTTGTCCGATGTAAAGGTCTTTCTGTAATACCACACCTTTTCATCCACCCAGTGATATTTCTTGCTGTTTGTATCATAATAGGGATGCGGAAGGATATCCCTTTTCCATAAGGTGTGATACACTGATGAAGGAAGGGTTGCTTTGTATAGAAAATCAAGAGACTCAACATTCTCACATATATCATCCGCCCACAAAAATTCCCATTCTCCATCCAGCGAAAAACTGTCTTGTCTTTTGTCAATATAGTATGGTTGATTAAGTTCCATAGTTTCCTCCTTATACGATGTTTATCACGGCAATGGCTGCCACACACAAAATAACCGCAAGAAGGTTTTTTATCTTTAGTTTTGTTTCCTTATACAAAAGAAGCGATGCAAGATAAAGTACAATCACAAGTGTCCCCGCAGTAAACGGATATACAATTGCAGAAGATACGGTTTTAAGAGCATACATTTGAAACAGGTTTCCACCTGCGGTACCAACACCTGCAAATATGCCGAATAAAATAAGTTTTTTGTTTTTTGCACAAACTGCAACTTCCGTTTTTCTGTGGTTGTTTGTCATAATTGCAAAAAAAGCAATCAATGCAGCAAATATAAATCCCCAGCACAAGAAATTATTTATATTATCAGGCATCATATCCACTGCTTCACGCTTTATACTTGCAACAATACCATTGGCAATCCCTGAACCCAATGCATATACAAACCACTTTTTGTCCGCTTTTTCATCATTTTCATTTTTTGGTGCAGAAAGGATAACCGCCATAAGCATAAGTACAGTACCTGCTGCGATGGACAGAGAAAATTCATCTCCAAACTTTATCACCCCATAAAATGCAGAAATAAACATTCCTATGTTGCACAAAAGAGTAGACCCTCCCATTGAACCATACATAAAAGCCTTCAGAAGCAAAAACACTGTCAAAAGATATGCTCCGCCAAAAGCAAAAGCAAAAACAGTTATCTTCAAAGGCATAAGTGAAATATTTCCGAACAAAACAAGAACCAGTGCAGCACACAATGTGCATATACCGTTTTGCATAAGAGAAATTGCCGCAGAACTTTTACCGCATATTCTGCCAAACTGTTTATTAGAGAAATTTTGCAAAAA
>JAZSJF010000434.1:0-3567 GCA_045534195.1 Clostridia bacterium
CTCTTTCCATTATTTCTATATAGTCAAATTTTTTCATTTTATATGACCTCTTTTATTCTATAATCTGATTTCTATTTTAAATTCCCTTATGCTTTTGTCTGTAAATTCAAAGTCTATAAGATATACAGGTATATCCGATACACCTCTAGCCCCTTTGTATGATGTTTCTGTCACTTTTAAAGAATATTTTTCTTTGTCAAAGTGAATTTGTGATTTGTTTATGATTATATAGTCTTCTCTGATTTCGGGTTTTGATTTTGTCACAAGTCTTTCTATGACGGACTCTGTCTTGCGGGAATATACAAAGGTGTCAGTAAGAACTATCCTGTCATTTTTGAGAGAAAAATGTCTGTGGATTTTTTCTATGATTCCATCTTCATAAGCATCCTGAAGTTCGAGCTCAAAGTGTTTGTCAGAGCAGGACACATTTTTTGCTGAGTGGTCTCTTCCCGCAATCTGATATGTACCGTTTATAATCGGTACAGAATGTCCCTGAGAACCTGTTACAAGGTAATTGTATCTTGTAGCGGGGGCAAAATAATCTTTTGTATATTTGCCGCTTCCCAGGTCGTTTAAGATGACTTTGTCATCGTTTGTAATAATGAAACTTCCCACATCGTTGTGGTTATGTGGCTGAGCATTGTGACCACCTACCGCACAAAAACTGTAGGTTGGTTTCTTTGATATGAAAAGTTCCGGCTCTTCATAATAGAAACTTTCCTCTGTCATATCATCTTTTGTATAATCTTCGTCAAACCATATAATAGATGCGGTAGAAAGTACATTTCCCCAGATTTGTCCGAGTTTAAGATCCGGACGAGAAACTTCAGGATAAATCTTTTTGAGAAAGGATATAAGACCTATCTGAAAAGAAAATTCGTCAGAACTGTCAGAAACGGATACACATACAGAATCAGACAGTATCATTCTTTGGTTGAACAGAGCGAGCTTCTTTACTTTTTCTTTTTCAAAATAATTTATTTTGCCTTTAGTATACTTTTTCATTATGTCTGCAAGAAGTGTGAAATGGAAAAATCCGTATTTCCAGTAAGCCATACCTTCTACGCAACATCCGTCTTCTGATATACCTTCAAGGTAAGTATCCATCCACCCTGTAATTCTCGGAATAAATGTCTGTATTTCTTTGTCTTCCATAAAGCACATCATACCGAGTGTTACCCCTGCCCCACATACTGCAGACCAGTTATTTGTCATATTTTCCCAGTAGAAAGTAGGTCCCTGAAATGTCTCAAGATCTCTTATCGGGCGAAATACTCTTCTTTCCACCTCGTATTTCATTCTTTCCTTTACATATGACGGAAGATTGTTTCCTACAAGCATTATGATTTCGGAAAAGAGTCTTGTTGTTTCTGCCTGAAAAAGGTCCACTCTTTCCACAATTTCTCTTGTAGAAAATTTATGAATATCACAATGAGCAGGCACACACCATGTAAACTCATCACAGATATAGTTTATGTAATCTATAAGCGGTGTAAGATATTTCTGATTGTTTGTAAGAAAGTATGCAGACAGTATGCGCATACAATCATTTCTTTTTTCGAAATATCCTTTTTCGTATTCTGCTCTGCTTCCGTTTTCAAAAAAAATCATAAAGTTGCTGAATTTTGCTGAAGGGACAGATTTTTGCACAGCGATATCGGCTTTTTTGATTAAGTCGTCGATAAAAGGTTTTGCTGTTTTGCTTTCAAGCAAGGCGGTTCTTTTTTTAAAAAGATCATCAACAAAATAGTATTTCATATTTTTACTCCTCTTTTTTGCATTCCCTTTTTTATGCCATAGTTTCAAGCATTTTTTCTGTTACTTCATAATGTGTTTCCTGATTGCTGATATAAGAGATGAATTCATCTTTCATATATTCTGACATTCTGTGCATTTCATAACCAAGACTTCCTGCAATGTGTGTTGTAAGGAAACAGTTTGGAAGTTTATAGAAGGGGTGTCCCTTTTCGGGTGGTTCAGGGAATGTAACATCCAGAATTGCGGTAATATCTTCCCTTTCTTTAAGTACATCTGCAAGGTCACTTTCTACTACCTGAGCACCTCTGCCGGTGTTTATAAATGTTGAATATGGAAGCATTTTTTCAAATAATGATTTATTTAACATTCCTTTTGTTTTTTCGTTATTTGCAAGATGGTTTGATACTACATTACAGGTAGAGAACAACTCTTCAAGTGAACACTTTTTAACACCCATTTCTTCTGCTTTGTCATCAGGTAAAAACGGGTCAAACACAAGTATATCCAGTTTGAATGCTTTAAGCATATTTATGACTATTTTTCCTATCATACCTGCACCGATTATGCCTATTTTTGCATTGTAGTTTCCGTGAATGTGTGCTTTGTATTCCCTTGCTTTTTCAAGTTCTTCCTTTGACATATAATGGGAGATAGGGAAGAAGTTTTTGTTTGCAAGTATAATCTGTGATACTGTATATTCCGCTACAGGCACACCGTTTGCCGCCCATGCAGAAAACACCTTTATCCCTTTTTTTATAAAAGGTCTTGCGAAATACTGAACAGTTCCCGCACCGTAGAATACACACTTAAGGTCCGGAAGGTATGTGTCAATTTCTTCTTCTGTCATTTCGGGCATACCCCAGGTGGAAAAGATGTATTCTGTATCTTCAAATCCGCCTTTGATAATGTCTTCCTTTGTGTAGCATACATCATCAAGTTGTGTATATTTTTTTATTTCTTTTATTGTATCGGAGTTATAAACTTTCCCGATATTTTCTTTCTTTTGCGTAAGAAATATTGATTTCATATAAGACCTCCGATTATTTCTCTGAGAGTATTTGCTTCCTGTGTAAGGGTTTCTTCCTTGCCGTCAGGCATAAATTCAAGAAGAAGGAATTTATCTCCATCAAAGTTCATAAGATATTTACTCCAAATATCCTTTGCAGGAGCGAGAGGATATTTTTCTTTTTCTTTCCAGTTAAATACATGGATATTTACTGTATAATCCGCTATCTTTGATGCATATATGAGGTTTTGTTCTTCTGTTTTGTACTGATTTGGCTGATAATACATCCTGAAGTTGGGTGAGGATACCCTTTCCATAAGTTCGAGCGCACTTTCTATATTGTCGGTAAAGGTGTTTATGTGACATTCCATACAGAGTATCACATTTTCCTTTTCGGCAATATCTGCAAGTTTTCTGCATTGTAAAAAGAGGTTTTCTTTTTCTTCATCAGTAAACTTTGATGCGGATTTATCCGAGCACCACAGTCTTAATACATTTGTGCCGAGAATCTTTGCCGCTTTGATATAATCATATATCTCTTCCGTTTCGATTACACATATGCGAAAGTAAGTGCCGTAGGATGAGCATTTAATCCCCATATCCTTCTGTATTCCGGCAATGTATTCAAGATTGTCGGTGTCATGGGGAATTGCGTGAACATCGCTTCCCCATTCCACATATTCAAGGTCGTTTTGTTTCATAAGATTAAGGATTTCTTGGGGGGTAAGGTTTCTGAATGATACCGAAACCAGTCCCGGTTTGAAATTTCTCATATTATGCCTCCTGCAAAAATAAATCAAAAT
>JAZSJF010000230.1:0-2723 GCA_045534195.1 Clostridia bacterium
TTTTTGATTATATTTATTATATTTGCACACCAGCCGATATCGTGAAGTTGATTTCTTTCCATGGCGGTCCGCTGGCATGATTCAAAAAGCCGGCTTACAGATTCTCTGTCTTCAACATCCACCACATAATCTCCGTCACAAAGACCTAATATATCCATAAGATTTTTTTCGTGACTTGTAGCAGAAAAGAGAAGTTCGTACATAGAAAATCTCTCTGACGACTGCGTATACTGCCGCAGTTTTCCCTTAGGGAGAAATGCCAGTTGTCCCGGGCGGACGATGTAACTCTCACCGTCAACATTCAGGTAGCATTCACCTTCCAGAACCCAGAAAAAGCAATCGTGATTTCCGATATGCCCCTTTAGGTCGCCTTTCCAGGTCATAGGCGGTACACAGATAAATATATTTATTGGTTTTACATTCAGTTCATCTATACGGATTCTTCTTTTTTCTTCCATTGTGCCTATTCTCCTTCATTTGCGATAAAAGGTAAATTTTGTCCGAAATTCAAGAGTGAAACGCTCAAATTTATGATAACATCAACAAATACAAATGTCAATGGTTTTTAATGAGTGTGCAATTTTGTCTGAAAAAAGATAATTTTGTTCATTTTTTTATCTGATTTTTTTTGGTAGAATATAATTGTATAAAATCCGCCAAGGAGGTATATTATGAAAAAATTTGTTCTTGTGGGTTGTGGCTCAAGAGGCGTTAACGGATATGCAATCCCTCTTGTGAAGGAATACGGTGAGTACGCTACTCTTTCGGGTGTGTATGATATAAACAGAAAAAGAGCAGAACTTGTGTCTGACTACACAGGAAAAGATATTCCCGTATTTGATGACTTTGACAAAATGCTTGATGAAATCAAGCCTGACAGTGTCATTGTCACAACCAAGGATGCAGACCACGATTATTACATAGTAAAGGCTATGGAAAAGGGCTGTGATGTGGTAAGCGAAAAGCCTGTCACAACCACCTTCGAAAAAGCATTTAATATCAAAAAAGCAAAAGAAAAATACGGAAAAGACATTATAGTTACCTTCAACTTAAGACATCATCCGCTTTTTCTTAAGGCAAAGGAACTTATAAAAAACGGGGAAATAGGCGAAGTGCTTTCCGTTCACTATGAATGGATGCTCAATACCTCCCACGGTGCAGATTATTTCAGAAGATGGCACAGAGAAAGGAAGAATTCGGGTTCTCTTCTCATTCATAAATCAACTCATCATTTCGATATAGTAAACTGGCTTCTGGAAGATGATCCCGTTTATGTAAATGCATTTGGCAAAAGAGGCTTTTACGGTCACACAAGAGAAGAGAGAAGCGAAAGATGTCTTACTTGTGAATATAAGGACAAATGCAGTTTCTTCAAAGATATAACCAAAGATGCAGACCTTAAAAAAATGTATCTTGACTGTGAGGATGCCGACGGATATTTCAGAGATAAATGTGTATTCAGTGATGAAATAGATATCGAAGATACAGTAAGCGTAAATGTGGAATATTCAAAGGGAGCTGTTATGAGTTATTCTCTTAATGCTCATTCTCCTTTTGAGGGAGCATGCCTGATACTTAACGGAACCCTCGGCAGAATGGAAATCCGACACAATTCCAAGAGTATGGAAGGATACAACGAATCTTCAATTGACAATATCACAATTTATAAGCGTGACAAAAAGAAGATATATATGGATATAGATACTTCTTCAACAGAAGGGCACGGCGGTGCAGATACCAAGATAAGAAATATGCTGTTTATCGGTAAGGAAGATGACCCTCTCGGATGTATGGCAGATTTCAGAGCAGGTATAATGTCTGCATCTATCGGTATGGCATCAAACCTTTCTATGAAGGAAGGAAGAAGAGTATACATAGGCGAATTTTTTGATGAAGTAAAAAAGGGGTGAGCCTGTGATACTTAAGATAAAAAATGCAAAGGTCATACTTGATGATGGTATATACGAAAAGTATGTATATGTGGAAGACGAAAAGATAAAAGCGGTATGTGATGAAGAGCTTGATTTCGACTATGAATACGATGCAAAAGGAAATTACCTTTCTGCAGGGTTTATAGACCTTCATACACATGGTGCAGGAGGATATGATTTCGGCGACGGAAAAGAGAGTGATATCCTTAATGCTGCATATGCTCACGCAAAGCATGGTACTACAGGAATTTATCCCACATGTACATCATCGTCCTTTGATGAAGAGGTCACATTTATAAGAAATGTAAAAAACGCTATGAAAAAAAACACCCCGGGACTTCCCAATATACTGGGTGCTCACCTTGAAGGACCTTATTTCAATCTTAAAATGTGCGGAGCCCAGAATCCTGAATATATAAGAAAGCCTGAACCTGAAGAATATAAGGCATTTATAAAAGAAGGCGAAGGGGTGGTGAGAAGGATAAGCTTCGCTCCTGAAATTGAAGGCACAGAGGACCTTCTTGACTATCTCAACAAGGAAGGGGTCGTTTCATCATTCGGTCATACAGACGGGATATATGAAGAGATACAACCCTTTATAGACAAAGGATCAAGACTTGCAACACATCTTTATTCAGGTATGAATACTGTCACAAGAAGAGAGCTTATGAGAAAGCTCGGTGCAGTAGAAACTGCACTTCTTGATGATAGAGTAACTGTAGAAGTGATAGCAGACGGAGTGCATCTTCCAAAAGAACTTCTTAAGTTTATTAACAAGATAAAAGGGCCTGA
>JAZSJF010000415.1:0-15161 GCA_045534195.1 Clostridia bacterium
ACTAGATGTTTTGATTATGGTAGAAATGAAGTTCAATCATTCCTTGTATCAAACGCAATGTTCCTAATTGATAAATTTCATATAGATGGAATAAGAGTGGATGCAGTTGCTTCAATGCTTTATCTTGATTACGGAAAAGAAGAAGGACAATGGGTGAGAAATAAATACGGTTCCAATATTAATCTTGAAGCCGTTGAATTTTTAAAAACTCTCAATTCTGCGGTGTTTGAAAGATTTGGTTATGCTCTTATGATAGCAGAAGAGTCTACGGCATTTCCGGGAGTGACCAAGCCGCCTTATGACGGGGGACTTGGGTTTAACTTCAAATGGAATATGGGCTGGATGAACGATATGATGGAGTATATGTCAATGGATCCTCTGTTCAGACGGGATCATCAGAACAAAATCACATTTTCTCTCACCTATGCTTTTTCCGAAAATTATATACTTCCCTTATCTCACGACGAGGTAGTTCACGGGAAATGTTCGCTTATAAACAAAATGCCCGGCGAATACAATCAGAAGTTTGACAACTTAAGAGCCTTTTACGGATATATGATGATACATCCGGGAAAGAAACTCACCTTTATGGGAAATGAGTTTGCTCAGTTTATAGAATGGGATTTCAAAAAAGGCCTTGACTGGTTGCTTCTTGATTATGATCTTCACTCACAAATGCAGGCATATGTGAGAGATCTCAACAAATTTTATCTTAAGAATCCTTCAATGTGGGAGAATGACTCTGACTGGGAGGGATTTAAGTGGATAGCCTGCGACGACAACAATCAAAGCATCATAGCACTCAGACGAATAGATAAAGACGGAAACGAGATTATAAGTGTATCAAACTTCTGTCCGGTAGACAGAGACGGTTACCGCATCGGTGTCCCTTATGAGGGAAGATACAGATTGGTACTTTCCAGTGATGATATTAAATATGGCGGCAAGACCGGATCAAACGGAGTTTATAAATCTCAGAAGATACCGATGCACGGTTTCGGTCAGAGTATAAATATAAAGATACCTGCAATGAGTACAAGTTATTATAAACTCGTTAAGTCAAAAGATACGAAATAATATAAATATTTAAAAAATTTTAAGGTGGTGCATACAATGATCAGAAGGCGTAAAGAATGTGTAGCCATGCTTCTGGCTGGCGGACAGGGAAGCAGACTTAAGGTTTTGACAGAGTACACAGCCAAGCCTGCAGTCCCCTTCGGAGGAAAGTACAGAATCATAGATTTTCCTCTTTCAAATTGTATCAACTCAGGAATTGACACCGTAGGAATTTTAACTCAGTATCAGCCGTTGGAACTTAACAACTATATCGGCAACGGCAGACCATGGGGACTTAACAAAAACTATGGCGGAGCCCATATACTTCCGCCTTATTCAAGAAACGGAAAGTCCGAATGGTACAAAGGAACGGCGAATGCGATTTATCAGAATATCCATTTTATAAATATGTACAATCCTGAATATGTGCTTATTCTTTCAGGTGACCATATTTATACAATGGATTACAATAAGATGCTTAAATTTCATAAGAAAAAGAAGGCGGACTGTACAATAGCAGTGCTTGATGTTCCTTTGAAGGAAGCATCAAGATTCGGTATTATGACTACCGATGAAGAGGACAGAATTTTTAAATTCGAAGAAAAGCCAAAGAATCCTACCAGCACAAAAGCATCTATGGGTATTTATATTTTTAATTGGGAAGTGCTCAAATCATATCTTATTGCTGATGAAAATGATCCTGATTCATCCAATGACTTCGGCAAAAATATCATCCCGAATCTTCTTAAAGACGGCAAGGGACTTTTTGCATATGAGTTTGACGGATACTGGAAGGATGTAGGAACCATTGACAGTCTGTGGGAAGCAAATATGGATCTTCTTGATTCTTCAAGCGGTATTTCTTTGGGTATCGGAAACAAAAAGATATATGCGAGAAATTACGCTGCGCCTCCTACAGAAATTTCATCCAGTTCCAATGTAAAGAATTCCTTTATAGCAGAAGGATGTACTATAAGGGGTACTGTAGAGAACAGTATTATTTTTACAGGATGCGAGATAGACAAAGGAACTCATATAGTGGAAAGTGTGGTTATGCCAAACACTCATATTATGGCAAACTCTGATGTGCTCTATTCCATTGTAGGCGAAAATGTTACAGTAGGTAAGAACTGTATTGTGGGAGGAGATCCTTCCGACTATGATAAAAAAGACTGGGGAATTACTGTTATAGGTAAAGACAATATCATAAAAGACAGCACAGTAATCAAACCTAAAGAGATTATATAAGGGGAGGTGCTTTTTTATGAAGATGGCAGGAATTATTTTTTCCAACATTTATGACAACACCATGGCAGAACTTACAAAACACAGAACTATGGCTTCTGTACCCTTTGGCGGAAGATACCGTCATATAGACTTTGTTCTTTCAAATATGGTGAACTCGGGTATTCAGTCTGTAGGCACCATAACCAAATATCATTACAAATCACTTATGGACCATCTGGGTACACTTGATGAGTGGGATCTTGATACAAAAACAGGCGGATTTTATCTTATTCCGCCGTTTCTGGAAGGACAGACCTCTGTATACAGAGGTAAGATTGAGGCACTGAGCGGTGCTATGAGTTTCATCACAAGATGTGACTGTGATTATGTACTTCTTTCTGACTCCACAGTAATCTGTAATATTGATTATGATGAAATTCTTGAAAACCATGTTGCTTCAGGTAAAGATGTTACCGTGATTGCAAACAGAGATCCGCATCTTATCAATGAAAATAAAGAATTTGCAGTTAATGCATACAAGGGAAAAGTTATTGATGTTGCCTTGAACTGTGTTACCGGCAAGGATGACTATATCGGTATGGGTATGTTTATTATGAGTACGGACATACTTGTTGATATGGTAAATGAATGTGTGTCAAAAGGTAAATATCATCTTGAAAAAGACTTTATACAAAAAGAATTCAATGACGGAAATATTTCTCTTAATCTTTATGAATTCAAGGGTACAGTGCTTCGTAACAATTGCATCGTTTCATATTTCGAAAACAATATGCGACTCCTTGATTATAATGTGAGAAAAGAAATATTTTCACAGAACGGACCGATATATACCAAAGTCCGTGACGAAAAACCTACCTATTACGGTTCTTCAAGTGAAGTTGATAACTGTATCATTGCAGACGGTTGCGATATCAGGGGTAAAGTGGAAAATTGCGTAATTTTCAGAAATGTAACCATTGAAGAAGGGGCAGTTGTTAAGAATTCCATCATTATTCAGGGTACAACCGTTAAGAAAGACTGCAACATTGAGTATGTTGTTGCGGATAAGGATGTAGTATTTACGGAAGGAAGGTCGCTCGTTGGAGCACCTACCGCACCTGTAATAATAAATAAGGGACAGACGGTTTAAAGCAACGGTATACAAGGCAGTGACTTGTATACAGAAAGGGGAAACTTATGAAAATTCTGTTTGCCGCATCTGAAGCGGCTCCCTTTGCGAAGTCGGGTGGATTGGGCGATGTAGCCCAGGCACTTCCAACCCAACTTGCAAAAAACAAAAATGTAGAAGTTAGAGTAGTAATTCCTTATTATAAGAGAATAAAGGACAATCCTGAGATAAATCCCGAGTTTGTCACAAGTTTCGGAGTGGATTTATCCTGGAGAAGAATCCATGTGGGAATATTCAAAACCACTTACAAAAAGGTCACATACTACTTTGTTGACAATGAATACTATTTTGCCAGAGATACATTCTACGGACATTTTGATGACGGAGAGAGATTTGCCTATTTTTCAAAGGCAGTTCTGGAAATGATTTCTCACATTGATTATGTTCCGGATGTTATCCATACAAATGACTGGCAGACTGCCCTTATCCCTGTATATCTTAAGGGTATCTATGCAAAAGATCCCCTCTATCAGGGAATAAGAACAGTGTTTACAATACACAATATAGAGTACCAGGGCAAGATGCCCAATGAATTTTTCAAGGATGTTATCGGTCTTGATGAGGGTATGAGAAGTGTGCTCACATATGACGGCTGTATCAACTTTATGAAAGCGGCTATTGTTCTTTGTGACAAACTTACCACGGTGTCTGAAACATATTCTTATGAGATAAGATATCCGTACTTTTCACACGGACTGAGTGAAATCATCAAGGAGAATGAATACAAAATCGAAGGTATTGTAAACGGTATTGATACCGATATATACAATCCTGCAAAGGATAAGTATATCCAGACAAAATACAAAAGCGGAGAACTTTCCAAGAAAGCGAAGAACAAAGAGTATCTTCAGAAAAAACTCGGACTTGAAGTTAATCCCGATATTCCCGTAGTGGCAATTATATCCCGTCTTGTATCACATAAAGGACTTGATCTTGTAGAGAGAGTGCTGAATGAGATTATGGGACTCAATGTGGAATTTGTTGTACTTGGTACAGGGGATAAGAGATTTGAAGATATGTTTAATTTCACTGCATACAACCATCCTTCAAGAATGGCATCACTTATAAAGTTTGATCCCATACTTGCAAGTGAAGTATATGCAGGTGCAGACATACTTCTTATGCCGAGCAAATCTGAGCCTTGCGGACTTTCGCAACTTATAGCAATGCGCTACGGTACAATTCCGGTTGTAAGAGAAACAGGCGGTCTTAATGACACTGTTCCCCCGGTAAATACCGAAACTCTGGAAGGCAGAGGCTTTACATTCAAAGGTTATAATGCTCACGATATGCTTGACGCAATAAGCCGCGCAGTGAACTTTTATTATGACAAACCCAAGTATGAAAAACTGGTTAAGTCCATAATGGATTTCAATTCTGACTGGACCATATCTGCGGCTAAATATGTCAATATCTACAAAAGCATAATATAATATACAATATCATCACATATTTGTGTTTGATTTATGGGAAAACCCACCATTTGTAATAACATTAGTAAGGAGAGAAAGTAATAAAATGGCGTACAAAAAAGAAGAAATCCTTCAGTTGATAGACAAGGAATGTCTTAATAATTACGGCTGCTATCTGAAGGAAGCAACAGAAAGACAGGTCTACAAATCAGTTTGCAGAGTTGTCAAAGATTTACTTGCAGCAAAAAGAAAAGAATTTCACGAGTCATATGACAAAAAAGACGGAAAACAGGTTTATTATATGTCAATCGAGTTTCTTGTTGGTACATCCTTAAGAAACAACCTTTACAACCTGGGACTTGAATCAGTGTTTACAAAAGCACTCAAGGACTGCGGAGTGGATATCAACCGTATGTATGAACTTGAGCCTGATGCCGGTCTTGGTAACGGCGGTCTGGGAAGACTTGCATCATGTTATATGGATGCTATGACAAGCGTAGGTATGATGGGAACAGGTTTCTCTATCAGATACGAGTTTGGTATATTCAAACAAAAAATTGTAGACGGCTGGCAGATGGAATTCCCTGACAACTGGCTGGAAATGGGCGATGTATGGCTCAATCAGAGAAAAGACGAAAGTTTCGAAGTGAAATTCGGCGGTCACATTGTGGAAGACTGGTCAGAAGGTAAACTCAACATAAGACACGAGGGATACAATTCTGTTATAGCAGTGCCTTATGATATGTTTATATCAGGTCACGATTCAAAGGCGGTAAACAAACTTATCCTCTGGAGTGCAAAATCACCTAATTCAATTGATATGAATGCCTTTTCTCGCGGCGAATATGTACAGAGCCTTGAAGAAAACACAATGGCAGAAGTAATCTCAAAGATTCTCTATCCTGCAGACAATCATATCGAAGGTAAGAGACTGCGTGTTAAGCAGCAGTATCTCCTTGTAAGTGCATCACTTCAGATGATCATAAGCCGTCATCTCAAGAAATACAAAACTCTTGACAATCTTGGTGACAAAGTTGCAATACACATCAATGATACTCATCCTGCACTCTGTGTGCCTGAACTTATGAGACTTCTTGTGGATGAATACGGTTATGACTGGGATAGCGCATGGGCAATCGCACAGAAAACCCTTTCATATACAAACCATACAGTTATGAGCGAAGCACTTGAAAGATGGCCTGAATCACTGTTCAGTGCAGAACTTCCGAGAGTGTACCAGATTGTATGTGAAATCAACCGCCGTCTTGTTCAGAGTCTTAATCAGAAATATCCGGGAGATGTGGCAAAGATTGACTATATGGCGGTTATTGCTCACGGTGAAGTAAGAATGGCAAACCTTTGTCTTGCTTGTTGTCATACCGTAAACGGTGTATCGAAACTTCACAGTCAGATTCTTGTGGATTCTATATTCAGAGATTATTACAATATCACTCCTGAGAAGTTTACAAATGTTACAAACGGTATTTATTACAGAAGATGGCTTTGTCAGGCTAACCCTGAACTTACAAAACTTATAAAAGGTCTTATCGGCAATAAGTTTATAAAAGATGCAGATTATCTTGAAGATTTGCTTAAATATAAAGATGACAAGACAGTTCTTGAAGAACTGAGAAAGATTAAACTTATCAAAAAGACTCAACTTGCACAGTACATTGCTTCTGCAAACGGTGTGAATGTTGATCCGAATTCCTTGTTTGATATTCAGGTCAAGAGACTTCACGAGTACAAAAGACAACTTCTTAATGTGCTTCAGATTATGCATATGTATCTCAAAATCAAAGAAAATCCAAATGTGGATTTTGTTCCGAGAACATTTATCTTTGCGGCTAAGGCATCTGCAGGTTATATGATGGCAAAACAGGTTATAAGACTTATAAGTGCCGTTTCTAATCTTGTAAATTCTGATCCTCAGGTAAGAGATAAACTCAAAGTTATCTTTATCGAAGACTACAGAGTATCTCTTGCAGAAAAGATTATCCCTGCTGCCGAAATCTCTGAGCAGATTTCTATTGCAGGTAAGGAAGCGTCAGGTACAGGTAATATGAAGTTTATGATAAACGGTGCAGTTACTCTCGGTACACTTGACGGTGCAAACGTGGAAATCTTCGAGCAGGTAGGAGAAGAAAATATATTCCTCTTCGGTCTTAAGGCTCACGAAGTAGATGAACTCTGGGCAAGGGGTTATGATCCTCAGGTATATGTAAACAACAGTCCTGAACTCAAGGCAGTTCTCGATATGCTTACAAACGGAATACTGGGAACAAGATTTGATGATATTCAAAAATCACTTCTTACAAATTCTTTCGGTGTTGCCGATGCATATATGACACTTGCAGACTTTGATGCTTATGTAAAGGCTCAGAGAACTGTAGACGCTGTATACAAAGACAGTGATAAGTTTACAAATATGTCTCTTACAAATATCGCAAAGGCAGGTATCTTCTCATCTGACAGAGCGGTTAAGGAATACAGAGATAATATCTGGAAAATGTAGTGTTGAATTAATAACTATGAGGGGCTGTTAGTCTTTAGCAGTCCCTTGTGTATTTTTTGGTGATGGGTATATGAGAATATTATATGACAGCAAACTGAATAAGCACAAAACCCCTTTCGGATGTATCCGTACTGACGAAAAGTGTACAGTATCCGTACATATTCCTCAGGATGTATGTGCAAAAAAGTGTTTTTTGTGTATAGAAAACTACGAAGGCTTTTATATGAAAATGCCTATGATAAAAACTGATACACGGGATTTGTATGAGTATTTTTCGGCGGAGTTTTCTCTGGATTATGTGGGGCTATATCATTATTGGTTTGTTATAGAAAAAGAAGATACTTCCTTCAGGCTTTTTAAGGAAGGATATTCTGATACAAACATTGAAACGGGAGATAAATGGCAACTTACAGTTTTTGACAAAGACTATAATACTCCCGAAGATTTCAGAGGGAAGGTTTATTACCAGATTTTTCCCGACAGATTTTATTACGACGGGATAATTGAGCCTTGCGGCAAACTTACTCCCTACAGAATACATTCGTCTTCTGAGGAAGAGCCTGATTTTTTGCCAAATGAAGAAGGAAAAATCTTAAACTGCGACTTCTTTGGCGGAAACCTTAAGGGAATCCAAAAGAAACTTCCTTATCTTAAGGAACTGGGTGTGGGTGTTATATATTTAAACCCCATATTTATGGCATATTCGAATCACAGATATGATACTGCAGATTACAAAAGGGTAGATCCTTTGTTGGGAGAAGAAAAAGATTTCTCATCCCTTTGTACTGCGGCACATCAAATGGGGATAAAGATAATCATTGACTGTGCTTTTTCTCATACAGGAAGCAACAGTGTATATTTTGATAAGGAAAACATTTTCGGAAACGGTGCATATCACAACCCTGAATCACCCTACAGAAACTGGTTTCAGTTTGTAAACTATCCTCATCAATATACCAGTTGGTGGGGGATAGATACTCTTCCATGTACAGAAGAACTCAATGAAGATTTCTTAAACTATATTGTCCGCGACGAAGATTCTGTAGTTGCACACTGGTTA
Organism: Clostridia bacterium; assembly: GCA_045534195.1. Classification (GTDB taxonomy): domain Bacteria; phylum Bacillota; class Clostridia; order UMGS1810; family UMGS1810; genus SIG435. The sequence goes on from JAZSJF010000415.1 coordinate 8,460, forward strand.
AGGCTGGGGGCAGACGGAATAAGACTTGATGTGGCAGATGAACTTCCTGATGAATTTATAATGGAAGTGAAGAAGAAACTGAAAGAGATAAATCCTGATGCACTTCTTATGGGAGAGGTGTGGGAAGATGCTTCAAACAAAGAAAGTTACGGAAAAATCCGTAAGTACCTTTCTCACAGTGAACTTGATTCTGTTATGAATTATCCTTTCCAGAATGCGATTATAGATTTTTGCCTTGGAAACATTGATTCAAAGACACTTGCACAAACGGTTATGACCATAAGGGAAAACTACCCTAAGCCTGTGTATGACTGTCTGATGACAAGTCTTTCCACTCATGATACCGTGAGAATCATAAACAGACTTTCGCCGGATATCCCCCAACTTTCCAGAGAAGGAAGAGCACATTATGTCATTGAGGGAGATAGTCTGAAAAAGGGAATAGAACTTGAAAAGATGGCGGCATTTCTCCAGTTTACCCTTGGAGGATGCGCAAGTATATATTACGGAGATGAGGCAGGTCTTCAGGGATTTGAAGATCCGTTCAACAGAAGATTTTTCCCCTGGGATAATATAAATTCTGAACTTTTTGAATTTTACAAAAATCTTTCTTTGGTGAAAAACTCTTCAGTTCTTCTGAAAAGCGGCGAAATAAATGCATATGAAGATGAAGGTGTATTTCTTTTTGAAAGATTTTGTGATAAAGAAAGGATTAAGGCAGTAGTTAATCCTCTGGACAAAGAATATTGTGCACAGACAAAAAAAGTCCTTTTTTCTTACAATACTTCATCAGATGGTGATGTAATTAAAGTGGGTAAAAACGGATTTGCACTTTTTTATATTTCATAATTATAAGCGTTCTTTCATATAATGGAATAATTGTATTCTTTATATGTGAGGACGCTTTTTAAATGAAAAATATGACCAATACACTTATTTGTGTACTATTTATAATAGCATTGTCGGGGTATGGATTCTGTGCATTTTTTATTGAACCTGAAATAGATAAATCCTATGCCGCATTTAACGAAAAAGCGGATTGTGAATCTGTCAATGTGCCGTCTGTTATGTATCATCTTGTGATAAATGACAGGGCGAAATCAGGTGAATATGTGATAACTCCCGATGAATTTGAAACGGATATTATATATTTTAAGAACCTGGGCTATACACCTGTTTTTGTATCGGAAGTGGCAGAATATGCAAATGGAATAGGAGAACTTCCGCCAAAACCCATACTCATTACATTTGATGACGGATACTATAACAACTATCTGAATGTTTTTCCCATTGCCGCAAAGTATAAGGTCAAAATAAATATCGCACTTATCGGCAAATACACCCGACAGTATTCTGAATCAGGAGAGATAAGTGAGATATATACTCATCTTACATATGACCACATAAAAGAAATGAAAGATTCAGGGCTTGTGGAATTTGGCAATCATTCTTATGACCTGCACAAAATCACTGCTTTAAGACGGGGAGTGCAGAAGGCGGGGCTTGAAAGTGATGACGAATACAAAACAGTGCTTAAAGATGACTTTTTGAACATACACTGTGATATAAAGAACAAATGCGATATAGAGATGAAATATTTTGCATATCCATACGGCTTTGTATCCAAAGAGGCGGAAAGGATACTGAGGGATATGGGATACAGTGCATTTCTTACCTGTAATGAAGGAGAAAATGTGATTGTAAAAGGTTCGGGAATTTTATCAGAAATCAAACGGTATAACCGTCCTTCGGGAAAGGATATATCACATATCATCAAATAAAAAACACTCAAAATTACCCCATTGGGGACGGTCCCTTATGGGGTAATTTCACTTTGCAAAACAACAATAAAATACCCCCTGCAATCAATTACCGATGCAGGGGGTAAAACTATTTATCCAACAAATCAGGCCTCTTTTCGAGAGTTTCTTTGTATGACATTTCTTTTCGCCATTCCTCGATTTTTTTGTGATCGCCTGACAAAAGTACATCAGGCACCTTTTCTCCCATAAATTCAGGGGGCCTTGTGTACTGGGGATGCTCTAAGAGTCCGTTGTAGTGGGATTCCAGAGTGAAACTTTCTTCAGTTTTGAGAACTCCGTCAATCATTCTGCTTACAGTATCTATAAGTACCATTGCAGGAAGTTCCCCTCCTGTAAGTACATAGTCGCCGATGGAGATTTCTTCATCAACGATTTTGTCTATGATTCTCTGGTCTACACCCTCATAATGCCCGCAAAGGATTACTATATGCTCCATTTGGGAGAGTTCGGATGCTTTTTTCTGTGTAAGAACTTTACCTTTTGGGCTCATATATATGACGTGGGGCTTTTTTTCACAGGATTCGCATACTTTCATATACGCATCGTATATGGGTTGGGGTTGCATTACCATACCGTATCCGCCGCCGTAAGGATAATCATCCACCTGACCGTGTTTATTTATGGCAAAGTCCCTTATATTTGTAGTATTAAATTCTATGAGTCCCTTTTTTTCTGCTCTTCCGATGATGCTTTCATTAAGGACATTAAACATATCGGGAAAGAGTGTAAGTATATCAAATTTCATATCATTCTCCGTTATTTTGAGATTACCGCAACAGTCATTTTTACAAAAGCCTCTTTGATAACAGGTATTTTTGCCAGAGGTTTAAAGAAATTTCTCAAAGGTATTTCTGCATAATACTCAGGGGTAAGGTTGAGTTTTTTCATAATACGGTTAAATCTCTTTACAGTCATTTTGTTTATATATGCAATGGTATCTTTGCCGTTTTTATCCTTGCCGAAGCGGAACTTTATTCTGTCTTCTCCGTCAGGAATGTCTGCCATAAGGTCTTTGTAAGCATCAATCATAGTCTGCTCTGTGAAGAAAAGATGTACCCACGGGATACCTATTACATCAGAAAGATGAGCGCCGAATGGATGATGATAAGGGCAGAAATTGATAAACAGTCTTCCGCCCGGTTTAAGAACTCTCATACATTCCTTCACCACTTCTTCAGGTTCTGCCACATGTTCCATTGAGTCATTCATAATGATTGTATCAAAGGTGTCGTCTTCGAATTCAAGGTTCTTTGCATCGCAAAGATGAAATTCAAACTTGTCTTCCAGACCTTTTTCTATGCTTAATTTCTTTGATTCTTCGGCATATCTCTCCACCACATCTGCGCCGTGAACCATATTTGCACCAAGGGACGCATAATAGAGAGATTTCCCTGCAGCACCGCAACCGATGTCAAGAACGGTTTTGTCCTTAAACATATCATCAGTGGAATATTTGCCTGTATAGAATTTGATTGTTTCCATACCTTTTTCAAACTGCCACTGGGCATATGTCATCTTGCCTTCGTTCTGAAGATTGAAGGGATGAACGGGCAGGGGAAACAATTTATTTACTTTTAATAATAATGATTTTGAAAAAGACATATAAAATACCTCATAATTTTTGTATTACTCATAATATACCACAAATAAGGAAAAAAGTAAATAATATTTGAATTATATATTAAAATGTGTTAAAATAAAACCAAGAGTATTTTAAATAATATTCAAAGGAGATTTGACCATGAAAAAGTTAATGGAATTGGTTGACAAAGCAGGGGTTATGCCTACATTGTTTGTAGAGAATGCAGAATGTATCAATCGTGTCATATCTGCTATAGAAAAGACAGAGATGCCCGCTGTGGAAATCCTTCAGAGAGGAGATGCGGCAAAAGAAGCACTCAGACAGGCTGCAAAAATAAAAAAGACTGCACTTGTAGGTGCGGGTACAGTATGCACAACAGAACATTGTAAAGAAATGGTTGACCTTGGTGCAGATTTTATCGTATCACCTGGATTCAATCCTGAAATGGTTGAGTGGTGCGTGAAGAATAATGTTCCGGTTATTCCCGGAGTATCAAACACTTCTGAAGTAATGCTTGCATCCAATATGGGAGTAAATCTTCTTAAGGCATATCCGTTTTATCAGCATGGCGGTGTGGAATTTTTTGAATCTATAGCAGGACCTTTCCCTGATGTGAAGTTTGTTGCTACAGGTTATCTTGGCGAGGATGATTTAAAGATTGTTTCAAGTAACAGAATTGCTGCAGCAGGCGGTGTGTGGATGTTCCAGAGTGAGGACGACCATACTGTTATCAGTGAAGAAGAAATTATAACAAGACTTAACCACAGTATAAGCCTTGCGCAAGGGTATAAGAAATAAATTTAACAAAAGGCAGTGTTTTTTGATGAAAAAATTAAGGATATCATCGACTCTCAATCTTCATTCTTATCCCAAGGATGATATTTTGGAATACATAAGACGGGGGCTTGAGTTTCACAAAAATGCAGGTTTTGATGCGGCAGACTTTCCATGTAAGATTATAGATTTTTCTGATGACAACTGGAAGTCACAAATAGAGAAAGTCATTGAGATATCAGAAGATACAAAGATGAAGTTCGAAATATGTCATCTGCCTTTCAGTCTCAAAATATCATATCATCCCGAAGAACTTCCTGCATTTAATCAGAAGATGCATAATGCCATTGACGGTGCGGCAATGCTTGGAGTGGATTATGCGGTGCTTCATCCCAATGCGGTTACAATGGATGAAAAAGACTTTGACCGGAAAGAACAGTATGACACAGTTATGTCACATCTTGCACCTTTTGCAGAACATGCACAGAAAGTAAATCTGAAACTTGCAGTAGAAAATATGAGACTGGTGCACAAAGATACTCCTACTCACCGATACTGTCAGAATCCTGATGAACTTTGTGAGGTGGCAGATGCACTGGGTATAGGTGTGTGTTGGGATTTCGGTCACGCAAATACCGCAGGGCTCATACAATCGGAGGCTCTTTCTTATATAGGTAAGCGTCTTAAGGTCCTTCATGTAAACGACAACTACGGTCTGGGAGATGACCATCTTATCCCTTTTATGGGAAAGATTGACTGGAAGGATGCTATGAAGGGACTTTCGGATATTGGATATGAGGGGCTTTTTAATTATGAACTTCATTTAAACAATATTCCAAAGAACTTAAGAGAAATAAACGGTCGCTATCTTGTGGAAGTGGCAAATGAACTGATAAGTTATTTATAATGATAAAAGGAGTACAGTCCTATGAAAGAAATTACAATCGGTATGGTAGGCTTCGGCTTTATGGGTAAGATGCATACTTACGGATATAAGACAATACCTCTTTATTATGAAGATTTGCCTTTCGGAATAAACCTTAAGTGGGTGTGTACTTCAAATGAGCAAACTGCCAAAAAAGCAATGGAGCGTGGCGGTTTTGACAGATACACAACAGACTTTGATGACCTTATAAATGATCCCGATGTTGATGTGATTGACATCTGCACCCCGAATTCACTCCATAAGGATGAGATTATAAAGGCGCTTAAGGCGGGGAAGAAAGTTTATTGCGACAAGCCTCTTGCAGTGACATATGATGAGGCAAAAGAAGTAGTGAAAACGGAAAAAGAAACCGGAAATATAATAAATCAGGTTACTTTTCACAACAGATTCTATCCTGCCACAATTAGGGCAAAGAAATTGGTTGAAGAGGGAAAAATCGGAAAAGTTCTTACATTTGAAGGGAAGTTTCTTCATTCGGGAAACATTGATGCCAATAAAGGTATGAACTGGAAACAGGACAAGGAGTTTGGCGGTGGGGTGCTCAGAGATTTAGGTTCACACATAATAGATATTCTGTATCACCTTATGGGAGAATTTGATGAGGTGTTCTGCCGTACACAGAATATACGGCCTGTAAGACTTCACAAAGACGGTTCAATGTGTGACACCCCGGGTGAGGACAGTGCATATATGAGTGTGATGACAAAAGACGGTGCGGTGGGGAATATCACCTGTACCAAGATTGCAACGGGTTCAGATGATGAACTTAGTTTTGCCATATATGGAGAAAAAGGAGCAATAAGATTCAATCTTATGGACTCAAACTATCTTGAATACTTTGATAATACTCTCCCTGAGGAGGACCTTGGCGGAATGAGAGGGTTCAAAAGAATCCAGTGTGTGCAGCGATATGAGTATCCCGCAGGAGTGTTCCCAAGCCCCAAGAGTTCTATAGGATGGACAAGAGGTCACGTGCATTGCCTTTACAATTTCCTTGACTGTGTGTATAACAACAAAAAACCTTCTCCGTCATTTGAAGAAGGTGCATATGTGCAGTATGTTATGGAAAAGGCATATGAAAGTGCAGATAAAAATGTGAGTGTTAAATTGTAGTTATAAAATATAAAATCCCAAATGTACAAGCGGAATTGACTTGTGTGTTTGGGATTTTTTGTTTGTGAGATTTTTTGGGTTTCGCTTCGCTCAATATGACGAGAGTGTTTGAAGGTTTAGAAAACAGTACGGTACGATGCCTTCATCGGAGCCATTGGGGACGGTTCTTTTTGGCTCCTTTTATTGTTCTGTGTTGTCATTCTGAAGGCTATTGTAGGGACCGATCTCCCAAATTAGATTTTAAAAATCATCACCGAAGGTGATATATCGCATCGAAGGTATATCGAGTTCCAAAGGAACATATCGTAAATTCCAAAGGAATTTATATCGCGCATTACGAAGTAATGCCTTGGGATATTTCGACTCCGCATACGCTCCGCTCAATATGACGAGAGTGCTTGAAGGTTTAGAAAACAGTAGGGTACGATGCCTTCATCGTACCGCAGAAGATTACTGCAAAACGG
>JAZSJF010000421.1:0-1739 GCA_045534195.1 Clostridia bacterium
GCTTTTTCTACATCACATGTATCGTCTACAATTACCGGAGGATTACCTGCACCGGCACCGATTGCTTTCTTACCTGATGAAAGAAGGGCTTTTACAACGCCCGGGCCGCCTGTGGCAACAAGCATTCTTACGATAGGTGAGTTCATCATTTCATCTGATGATTCCTTTGTTGGATTCTTTACGGAAACAACAAGGTTTTCCGGTCCGCCTGCCTCAAGGATTGCTCTGTTTACAAGGTCTACTGCATAGTTTGCAGTTTCCTTTGCACCCGGATGAGGATTGAATACAACACCGTTTCCGCCTGCAATCATACCCATTGAGTTACAGATAACAGTTTCTGAAGGGTTGGTTGAAGGTGTGATAGAACCGATTACACCGTAAGGCGCCATCTCAATAAGTGTCATTCCGTTGTCACCTGTCCACACACTTGGCTTAAGGTCTTCTGTACCCGGAGTCTTGTTTGCAACAAGTTGGTGTTTGATGATTTTATCAGACACTCTTCCCATACCGGTTTCGGAAACACCTAATTTAGCAAGATTTTCTGCTTCTTTAAGTGTAAGTTCTCTGATTTTTGTAATCATTTTTTCTCTCTGTTCAACAGAGTATTTCTTAAACTCAATATAGGCTTTATTTACTGCATTAAGAGCGTCTGTCATTGAATCAAATACACCCAACTGATGAGTTTTTTTCACCAATGGTGCTGCATCTGAACCCATGCTCTTGATAACATTTGCAACTATTTCGCTAATATATTTTTCTTCCATAAGAGGAACCCTCTTTCTATATAAATTTTATTATTTTCTAAAGTATTGTTTTCCACAGTTTGCGGTCAGGTCTTGCTATAACCGAACTTCCCACAACTGTTGCTTCATCTTTGAGTGCCGCTTTTGCTTTTTCAATAGCAGCCTCTACCGCCGCAACTTCACCTGTAAGAAGCACATATGACTTACCGCACATACCCTTGGCGATTCTTAACTCTATAAGTTTTACAATTGCGGTTTTTGCCGCAACATCTGCCGCAACTATAATAGATGCCGCACTGAATGTTTCAAGTACACCAAGCGCTCCAACATCACCGGGGTCTGATGCTCCGTATATTGCAGGGAATATATCCTCGTGAGGATTGCCAAGCACAAAACTGTCAATAAGATTTGAACTGAATTTCTGCTTGGAAGCCTCTACTGCGGCTTTTACCGCACTGAGTTCTCCCGTAATAAGTGCTATATATTTTCCGGGGCACACAGTCTGTGCTTCTATAATATCCACTTCTGCAGTTTTTACCATTGTATCTGCCGCCTGGATACCTATTGCTATGGTGGTATATTCAACCATTCCTATCGCTTTTCCCATATCTACTATCATTCCTTTCACTAAATTGCAGAAATAATCACATATTTGTCTGTGATTTTCTGTACTGTACCATCAATTGAAGAATGGTACGCTACCGAAAGTGCCTTCTCGTCACATTCTGCAATTATCTCTCCCGCTTTTACAACCTGACCTTCCTTTACGGAGGCTGCAGCAGGTTTACCTATATGTTGTGAAAGAGAAATCTTCACAGTTTCCGGATTTACCTTTGTATCAGTTATCTTTGCCGGAGTGTTGTATCTGGAAAGATCAAGTCTTTCTATAAGACGTTTCATCGGGACAAGTCTGTATTCTCTGTCGGGATGAACTTCTTCTGTAAGTTTTATTATTTCAGGCTTCAAGCCGTTATTTCTCAATTCATTTTTGCAAAG
>JAZSJF010000057.1:0-1881 GCA_045534195.1 Clostridia bacterium
CCGTCCGGGAGGTCGGTCCCTACAGAACATAATCGCCTTCGGCAATTGTGAATGAATATTGAATGATGAATAATTGTGGTTAAGAATCACCAATGGTGATTTTTTCAATTTAGGGACGGACCCCTTTTTGTCAAATTTAAACAATTCAGGGACGGACCCTAAATTGAAAATTGTGTCATATGCAATCCCTCCACCGCTGACGCGGTCCCCCTCCCTTTGACAAGTGAGGCTTTATTTTCTACTCTACGCCGAGAGTGTAAGTTTGTTCAAAGCAAAATGGCACATAATAAAAGGAAAGCACCACTAAAGTGCTTTCCTTCCTAAAAATTATTGTACTATAAAATTTATAGTCACTATCCTTTATATTTCTCACGCCATTTTGCGGTATGGGGAATTTACATTCCGCGGAAATAGGAAAAATACTTCACAATTGTCAAACAGAATCCGAAGGTGTATGCGATACTCCGAGAGGTTCTGTTTGGCAATAGCAAAACGGTGTATAAAAAGAGGAAACCGAATTTAATGATAATTCGGTTTCCTACATTAGAAAATTTTTCTATTATTACCCTTACCGTTTTGCGATGTGGAGTATTTACATTCCACGGAAATAGGAAAAATTTCTCAGATTGGACAAACTGAACCGAAGGCGTATGTGATACGCCGAGAGTGTAAGTTTGTTCAAAGCAAAATGGCACATAATAAAAGGAAAGCACCGCCAAAGTGCTTTCCTTCCTAAAAATTATTGTACTATAAAATTTATAGTCACTATCCTTTATATTTCTCTTGCCATTTTGCGTTATGAGGAATTTTTACATTTCCGCCTATTCTACTGTGATTTCGAGGACATTATCATATCCTTTATGGAATGATACCATCTTTGTGACAGTTTTTCCCTTTGCATTTACTGTAACATCATAGTCTCCGTAGAAACCGTTTATTACAGCCTTACCTTCTGCATTTGTATTTGCCGTTTGCATCTTTAGTCCACCACTTGTTGTATACGAGATCCTGGTATACTTTTCCTGCTTCTTTCAGATTGAAGTCTGTATCATAAAATGGGCTTGTTGCGGCAAAGTTTGAACCGTCCCAATATCCCCAGAAGAGGAAGCCCTCTACATTTGGCTGTGCAAATGCAGCAATAAGAGAATCTCTTGTGTAGTTTGCCTGAAGTTCTCTGTTTGTAACTGCACATGAATATTCTGTAATCTTGATAGTCTTATTGTATTCTGTACGGATTTTCTCGTACAATTTGACTACATCATTGAAATCATAGAATGAATTGTAGTTGTCACGGTGTGTCTGGATACCAACCGCATCATAATCTACGCCGTTTGCCTTGTACCAGTCAAGAAGTTCAAAGAATTCCGCCTGATGCGACTGTGCTCTGCATTCATTATAATAAAGGTCGGCTGTAGGATCAAGTTCACGGGCACGCATAAAGTAGTAATTATACATTTCTCTGCCCATAAGGTTTACAATAAGTTTGTTTCCGATGATTTCGTTTACAACATCCCAGTCAACCAATTTACCTTTGAATTTTGGAAGAATTTCATCAATCCAGATATCAATTTCTTCCATAATCTTATCTTTTTCTCCCGCCTTTACCATATCCTGTACATCCTCAGGAACCATAAGATTACCTGCGCCGGTCTTACCATCGACTTCCCAGAAAAGTGTGTGTCCTCTTAAATACTTAAGACCTGCTTCTGTACACTTTGCAACAAGTTCGTCTGCCTGCTTCTTGTTGTTGTCATTCTGATAAGGAGCCCATTTCATAGCACCTTCGGATACACCTGCATTGAAGTTTTCGGAAAGTTTCTCATATGCTGTAGCATTATTATAATATGTAGATCTGATACTTGTACCGAACTGGAATTCGTG
>JAZSJF010000275.1:0-8266 GCA_045534195.1 Clostridia bacterium
AATGGGAGTTTATGCAGAGCAGGATTTGTGTGGCAGGTCAGTTAAAGCGCAGATGAAATATGCTGATAAGCTTGGTGCGAAATACAGCGTTGTTTTAGGCGATGATGAGGTGGCAAACGGCACAGCAACTCTTAAGAATATGACAGACGGTGAAACAAAGGAAATCAAGATAAATCCTGATGAAATCGTAAAGGAGATAAAATAATGGAAAACGTATATGATATTTTACTTGAAAGAGGTCTTATTGCACAGACCACACATGCAGATGAAATAAGAGAACTTCTCGGCAAAGAGAAGGTTACATTCTATATCGGCTTTGACCCTACTGCAGACAGTCTTCATGTAGGACACTTTTTGCAGATGGTAGTTATGAAGCATATGCAGGATCACGGACACCGTCCTATCGCACTTGTAGGCGGCGGTACAGGTCACATCGGTGATCCTTCGGGAAGAACCGATATGCGTCAGATGATGACACTCGAAACAATCAATCACAACTGTGAATGTTTCAAAAAGCAACTTTCAAGCATTGTAGACTTTTCTGAAGGAAAGGCTATTATGGTAAACAATGCTGTCTGGCTTCTTGTCCTTAACTATGTGGAATTCTTAAGAGATATCGGCGCTCATTTCTCTGTAAACAAGATGCTTACCGCAGAATGTTTCAAACAAAGACTTGAGAAAGGTCTTTCATTCCTTGAATTCAACTATATGCTTATGCAGAGTTACGACTTCCTTATGCTTGAAAGAAAGTACGACTGTAAACTTGAACTGGGCGGTGACGACCAGTGGAGTAACATTCTCGGCGGTATCGAACTTTGCCGTAAGAAAGACCAGAAGCAGACCTACGGTATGACATTTACTCTTCTTCAGAACTCTGAAGGCAAGAAAATGGGCAAAACTCAGAAAGGTGCTCTCTGGCTTGATCCTAACAAAACAACTCCTCACGAGTTTTATCAGTACTGGAGAAATGTGGGCGATGATGATGTTATCAACTGTCTGAAACTTATCACATTTGTTCCTATGGATAAGATTAATGAACTGGCAAAACTTGAAGGCGCTGAACTTAACGAAGCAAAGAAACTTCTCGCTTACGAAGTGACAAAACTTGTTCACGGCGAAGAAGAAGCAAACAAAGCAAGAGAAACTGCAGAAGCAGTATTCGGCGGTGCAGGTATATCAGAAAATATGCCTACAACAGAAATCACTGCCGATGAACTGGGTGACGGTATGGGAATCCTTAATCTCCTTGTAAAAGCGAAACTTGCCGCATCAAACGGCGAAGGAAGAAGACTTGTGACACAGGGCGGAATTTCCATCAACAATGACAAAGTATCAGATCCTCAGTTTGTTGTTACAAAGGATATGTTTAACGAAGACTTCATTATCAAAAAAGGTAAAAAAGTATTCCACAGAATCATTCTTAAATAATGAATGCAACCCAGATATAACACATCAAAAACATTTTATTTGTATTATTGAAAATATTGCATCACAAGGTGCAATATTTTCTATTTACGGGAGATTAATATGAAAGATTATATAGTAAGAGGAAATACAAAAGACGGTTTCATCCGTTTCTTCGGTGCAGACACAAAAGAAATCGTAAACACCGCACATAATATGCACAAGACATACCCTGTGGCAACTGCGGCAATAGGCAGACTCCTTACTGCGGCATCCATGATGGGTGCTATGCTTAAATCTGAGGATGACATCATCACTCTTCAGATGTCAGGCGGCGGACCTTTGGGTAAAGTGGTTGCCGTTGCAGACTGCAATGCAAATGTAAAAGGCTATGTGGGAAATCCGTTCCTTGACATCCCTCTTAACAAAACCGGCAAACTGGATGTAGGCGGCGCAATCGGCACAGACGGTTCGCTTATTGTAATAAGGGATTTCGGATTAAAAGAACCATATATAGGAAAGACACCTCTTGTGTCGGGAGAAATCGGCGATGACCTTACAAGTTATTTTGCAGTGTCGGAACAGGTACCAAGCGTAGTAGGTCTGGGCGTGCTTGTTGACAGAGATTACAGTGCAAAATGTGCAGGGGGATTTATCATTCAGGTAATGCCCGGTGCTACAGATGAGGCTATCACAAAACTGGAAGAAAATATAAAGAAAGTAAAATCAGTAACAGAACTTCTTGACTCAGGCAAAACTATCGAAGATGTGATAGCAGATGTTCTTGAAGGATTTGAACTTGACTTTAATGAAAAGAAAGATACTAAGTATTACTGTAACTGTTCTAAAGAAAGAGTGGAAAAAGTCCTTATCACCCTTGGAGAAAAAGAACTTACAGATATCATTGAACAGGACAAAAAAGCAGAACTGAGTTGCCACTTCTGTGACAAGGTATATAACTTTGACGAAGAAGAACTGAGAGAACTTCTCAAATCTGCGAAGGAAAATGCGTGAAAAAATATAGCCCTGCACACCGTTTGAGGTCTCTGCAGGGCTTTTAAATTTTTGTCGCTAATTTTATTTAACAGATAATTTATCATATTGTATTTATGTTCAAAAAACTATAAAGTCAATATATTACAAATTGAGAGCAATATAATACATTGCCAATTCTTTACATAGGATATATAATTTAATAAAAAACAAAAGGAGATACAAAAAATGAAAACTGTTATTTGTCTGGCAATGATTTTTTTACTTTGTTTTTCATCGGTATTTGCCGTAGGAGCAAAAATCCCAAATGTACTCGAACACCCGGGCGACCACAGACCGGTAACAACAGTATTTGAAAAATCCAAATCCTATGATGACCTGCACTTCTTCCCTATGGCAGCAGATGCAGACACAACCTTTAATTCCCTTACAGGCGGAAAGGTAGTCCTTGGAAATGATGCTCTCTTCTACCAGGGGGCTACAAAGGAAGGTATAGGCAAATACGGAACTGTGGAAACTGTAGCGGTAGAAGGTATGCCTTTTGACAAGGCTCTCCGCTTCACTACAAACGAGGTTCCTTCAGGAAAATCCGCATTTAACTACCGCATATATCCCGATGACTTTGAAGCATTCAGAAGTTACAAGGACTATGATATGTGTATAGCAAAGTTCTATGTGAGAAATATAGAGGGCGGAGATTTCGATGCAAAAACAAACAGAATTTATACATATTTCTGCGAAAAGTCTTTTAACACAAAGGTTCCCGGAGACGACCGTCCATACAGAACCATCGACTTTGGCAGTGAGTGGACTGTTGCTTATGTTCCTGTTCAGCTGACACATGCTTACGGTCAGTACGGATACATCTTCTCTCTTAACCCTGTTTACTACGAAGGTGTTATAGAGGTAGGCGGATTTGAACTTATAAACTACGGCGACAAATACGATTATGCAGATATGCCTGTTATGAACAGTTATTATAAAGGCTGCGAGGAAGATGCACAGTGGAGAAAAGAAGCATTTGAAAGAATAGACAAATACAGAAAAGGCGACTTCAATATCACGGTCAGGGACAAAAACGGAAACCCTGTGCCCGATGCAAAAATCAACCTTGATATGTATGAGCACGAATTTGACTTTTCTGTGGCAGTAAGTGACGGTCTTATTTCAAAACCTGAATACAGAAAAGTAGTGGCAGAAAACTTCAATCATTTAGGTGCGGAAGGACATTTTCACAGAAGAGATGTAAATGAAGATGAAAATAAATACTTCAAAAATGCAGAGGCATTTATTGACTTTGCAAAAAACAACGGTATCAACGGCGGTATTCACGGACATGCACTTCTGTGGGATAACAGTATCACCAGTTCATATTTGAGTGCTTACAAGGATGTATATCAGGACGAAGCACTACTTAAGGCAGAACTGAAAAAGCACTTTGAATATATGGCAAATCGTTTCGGCGACGATGTAACAGTATGGGATGTATCCAACGAAGACGGAAGCCGTATAGGAGGACCCACCTGTACATTTAAAAATATGTACGGAAAAGAATTTCTTGTAGACTTATATAACTGGGCGAGAGAGCTTTTCCCTGATGCAACACTTATGATTACTGACGGTGGATTTAACTACAAAAGAGATTTCACAGACTGGGCTGTAGAAAACTTAAAACCCGATATGCTTGGTGTTCAGGGGCATGCAGGTTATGCATCTAACCCTGAAGATACAATAAAAACCCTCTTTGACTACTATGACAGATACGGTCTTGAAATGAAGATTACCGAATTTGACTCAACAAATATAAAAGAGGATCCTAACTATCAGGGAAACATTGCAAGAGATATGCTTATTGCATATTTCTCTGTTCCTCACATTACCATGATTCAGTTGTGGGGCTTCTGGGATTCAAGTTCAAAGCAGGGAAGTCCGCGTCTTATGTACAAAAATGACTGGACTATAAAGCCCGGTGGAATTGCCTTTCAGGATCTTGTATACAACAAATGGTGGACAAATGAAGAAGGTACAACAGATAATGGCGGCAAGTACTCTGTAAGAGGATTCTATGGTGATTATGATTTAAAAATCAATGCAGATGGAAAAGAGTATCTTCTGAGCCTCCCACTCTATAAGGATTCAAAAAATGATGTGGAAATCACCCTTGGCGAAAAGGAAGCAACTGCTATTATAAAAGATACTGACACAAAGGTAAAAGTGGTTATATCTGCCGATGAAACTATACCAAATGAAGCAATGGTTATGGGTGAATACGGCGAAGGAAATATCTTAAAGGGTGTAACCTCGTCAAAGGGCGAAACAATCATACAGAGAAATGAATTTCTTATTGGAGAATACGAAAGAAAAAATGCAGATACAGAGCTTAAACTCATTGTATTAGGTGATGATATCAAAACATCATCTTTGAAATAAGGAGGAAATGTGATGAAAAAAATTATTATATCTTTACTTATATTAAGTCTTACCGTTTCCATACTTCCTTTATCCCTTGCATTTGCTGATGATATAAAAATCATCATAGACGGACAAGAGCAGACTTATGATGTGATGCCTGTAATAGTAAACGGAAGAACTCTCGTACCCTTAAGAGGAATATTTGAGACTCTTGGAGCACGAGTAGGCTGGGAAGATACCACAAGGACTATCATAGGCTCCAAGGGCGACAAAACAATCGTTCTTCAGCCTGACAACACCTTAGCATCTGTTTCGGGAAAAGAGGTTACTCTGGATGTACCGCCACAGATTATATCTTCAAGAACAATGGTACCTGTAAGATTTATTTCTGAATCATTGGGGGCACAAGTAGATTGGATAGGGGACACAAGAACTGTTACCATCACAAGCCCGAAAGATACGGAACAGGAGATAAATGAAGAACCAACAACTGAAGAATCTTCATCGTCATCGGAAAACAATCCCGTAATAATCGACTGGGCAAAGTTCAAAAAATCTCTCAAAAAATACTCAAACGGGTTTGGCTCATTTAATGTTAAGGATGATTCAGTAGAAATCATCTGCGAAACATTGCCCGAAAAAGACTCAAAATTCAATTTTGCAATAGTTACCGACTTTGAAAACATCATCAAAGAGGGCGATGTTTGCCTTATGAGTTTTAAGGTAAAGGTAAATTCAGGAGAAGGCTATGTGAAGCCATGGGTACAGGATATAAAAAGCAGAAAAGCACTGTTTGCACAGACCATTGTTGGTAGTGCAGGCGGCGATTTCACAGAGTGCTATCTCCCGTTTGTAGGTATACCTGACATAAGAGATATAGGTATCAGATTTGGCGGAAAAATTCAGAATATCACACTTAAGGATTTTAAGATAGAAAACTTCGGCACAACAAAGAAGCTTTCTGAACTTCCATCAACCATCACAGGAAAGAACGATACTTCTCCGTCATTTGCCGATCTGATTGCGAATGCACAATAGATAAAATCAGCTTATAATACAAAAACCGTCTGATTCCTTCAGACGGTTTTTGTATTGTCGGGTTGATTCAACATAATTTTATTTTTTTTTATTTCCCCACAATTCACATTTCTTTCTGAAGGATGTGGGAGTAATACCTACTAATTTTTTGAATGTTTTTGTAAATGTAGAAGAATCGGAAAAACCGCTTTCTTCTCCTATATGCGACACAGATTTATCTGTATATGCAAGTAATTGTCTTGCATTATATATTCTTGTGGACAGAATGTAATTATTGATTGTAAGTCCCGTTTCCTCTTTGAACTTTCTGCAGATATGAAACTTGCTCATATGCACATGGTCTGATATATCGTCTATTGTAAATTCTTTATTTATATTATGGTTTATATACTCCATTATATCAGAAACTATGCCCTTTTTTGTGTGCATACTTTCGTTGGCATTATCCACACAAAGATGTAACAGTCTGAACACATCGGAAAGTGCCATAAGACTCATAGAATTGTCACCGGTATTTTTGTTTATATCTCTGAAAAGATTGTCTATATCATCAAAAAGCGCTTTGTCACTTTTGATACAGGCACCGTTCTTTAAGACTTCTCTGCGGGATAACTCAAGAAAGGCATTTCTGTCCACCACAAGCTTGTTTCTCATATAATCTTCCGGATCATTTGGTGATATACAATGGATAGCCGTTCCGTCTATTATCAGTATATCCCCGGGCTCAAAATTTCTTATAAGACTTCCGACAAGAAGCGTACCGCAACCTGATACAATCTGTATAATCTCCATAGCATTGTTATGGAAATGTTTTTCATTATATTTGCCGCATACACCTTCCTGACGATAATACACCGAGTAGTCCATCTGCCTCACCTCAAGTTTAATAATAAAGCAATTTTAAACAAAAATCAAGTGGTTTTTGTTCTTTGTTGATATCAAAAGCCAATTTTTTCTTTTTGTAACACTATGCATCTCCGCTTTTCCGATTCACATATATCACAAAATATTATGCATCAAAAAAGTTTAATAAATCAGCAATATTTTTCATTTATTTATACAGTTCAATGTGATATTATTATAATGTAAGTACTGTCAAAAACAAAAAGGAGTGTTCAGAATGAAAAATTTGTTGCTTATTGGTGACTCAATTCGTATGGGTTATGATAAATCTGTAAAAAGAACTTTAGAAGGAAAGGCTAATGTTATTTTTCCAACCGACAATTGTCGTTTTGCGGCTTATCTTTTAAGAAAATTTCACGAATATCTCAGTGATATAAAGGGCGAGGATATAGATGTTGTTCACTGGAATGCAGGGCTTTGGGATTGCTTAAGATTATTTGAAGAAGATCCCCATACCCCTATCGATGTATATGCATATTACATAGAAAGAGTATGTGTCAGAATAAAAAAGATATGTCCGAATGCAAAAGTAATATTTGCAACATCTACAAAAGTACTTTCCGAAAAAATGGGCAAAGATTTCAAAAGATACAATGAAGAGATAGAAAAATATAATGAAGTTGCAGTTGAAATTGCAAAAAAACACGGTTTTGAGATTAACGATTTATATGCTCTTTCAACGACACTTCCGGAAGAAGCACATTCTGACGCTGTTCATTACTATACTTCAATCGGCACAGAAGCCTTTACAAACAGGGTTCTTTCCTTTGTAGTTCCTGCACTTGGTATAAATGAGGTGCCTGAGTATCGTGAAGAAATGTACACAGATAAACCTGTCGGCATTTGATTTTTTACTTAACACAAACCATCACTGAAATAATGGCATACAGATTATAAAGCCTTTATATAAAGGAGATAAAAAGATGAAAAAAGTTTTATCAACAATTCTTATATTGGTACTATGTTTATCCTGTACAGTCAATGCTGCTACAATAAGCATTCCCAATGTACTTGAACACCCGGGCGACCACAGACCTGTGCCCACAGAGTTTGAGAAGTCAAAGGATTACAGTGACCTTCACTACTTCCCCATGGCGGCAGACCCGGACAAAACATTTGCCGGTCTTTCAGGAGGGACAATAATACTTGGTAACGATGCCCTTTTTTATGAAGGTGCAACCGTTGAAGGCAAAAAGACATACGGAACAGTGGAAACTGTAGAGGTTTCCGGTATGCACTTTGACAAGGCATTAAGATTTACCACTACAGAAGTTCCGGGTAAGCACTCCGCATTTAATTACCGCATATATCCCGATGATTTTGATGCATTCAAGGATTACAAGGACGGCGAAATGTGTCTTGCCAAATTCTATGTAAGAAATATTGAAGGAGGAAACTTTGACACAAAGACAAACAGAATCTATGCTTATTTCTGTGAAAAATCATTCCGTGCAGCAAACAATCGTGAATCCTACAAAATAGTGGATTTCGACAACAACTGGAGAGCCGCATATGT
>JAZSJF010000263.1:0-10349 GCA_045534195.1 Clostridia bacterium
GTTGTATCTCCTGACCTTGGTTCAGTTACACGTGCAAGAAAGTTTGCTGCCAAACTGGATGTACCTATCGCTATTATTGACAAGCGTCGTCCAAAGGCAAATGTATGTGAAGTTATGAATATTATCGGTTCTGTAGAAGGCAAAACAGTTATCCTTCTTGACGATATGATAGATACTGCAGGTACTATCTGCAACGGTGCAAATGCACTTGTGGAAGTCGGCGGTGCAACAAAAGTATATGCTTGTTGTACACACGGTGTTCTTTCAGGTCCTGCTATCGAAAGAATCCAGAACTCTGCTATTGAAGAACTTATTATGCTTGATACAATCGCTCTTCCTGATGAAAAGAAAATTGACAAAATCAAGACTCTTTCAGTTGCTTCTATCTTTGGCGAAGCAATCGAAAGAATTTATGATGATGTTTCTATCAGCACACTTTACGATAACTAATTTTCCGGGTGATTTATAATGTACTTAATCGCAGGACTTGGTAATCCTGACAAAAAATATGATATGACTCGTCACAACATAGGTTTTGACTGTGTTGATATGATTGCATCAAAAAACGGGACAGATATCAAAAAACTTAAACATAAAGCACTGACAGAGAGTATTTATATCGGTTCAGAAAAGGTAATCCTTGCCAAACCGCAGACTTATATGAACTTAAGCGGTGAGAGTATAAGGGATATTGCCGAATTTTACAAAATTGAGCCTGAGAATGTTATTATAATTTGTGATGACATAAGTATCCCTCTGGGCAAAATCCGTATACGCCCGAAAGGTACTGATGGGGGACATAATGGTCTTAAATCCATTATTTATCAACTTCAGAGTGACAAGTTTACAAGAATAAGAGTGGGAGTAGGTGCACCTCAGCATAAGGATTATGACCTGGCTGATTATGTGCTTGGTAAGTTTTCTCCTGATGAAATAAAGATTCTTACTCCTATACTTAAGTCAATGGATGAAATTGTTACCTGTGTTATCAGAAATTCCTGTCAGGATGCTATGAATAAGTTTAACGGAAGAGATTTTTCTTCAGAACTATAAACATAAATTGCAGAGGTTGTGTATTCAGTCTCTGCTTTTTTGTATTGTACAAAGATAGATTTTTCGGAACGAAAGGTGAATAATATGACTAAATTATTACTTGTAAGACACGGAGAAAGTGATGCAAACTGTGAAGGCTTTTTTGCAGGACAGTATGATGTAAATCTGAGAGAAAAAGGCATCCTTCAGGCAAAAAAAACAGCACAGTTTATTGCGGATAATTTTAATATTGATGTAGTGTATGCAAGTGACCTTAAACGTGCTTACAAAACCGGAGAAATAATTGCCGGAATATCCGGTGTGGATATTGTGGCAGATGAAGGTTTAAGAGAAATATATGCAGGACAGTGGCAGAAAAAGAAGTTCGACCACCTTGTTTCAGAGTTTGGTGATACATATTCCGTTTGGCTTGATGATATAGGCAATTGCAGATGTGACGGCGGAGAAAGTGTAAAAGAACTGGGAGAAAGAGTTCTTAATACTCTGACAAACATAGCAGAAAAGAATCCTGACAAAACCATTGCAATAGCAACACACGCCACACCGATAAGGGCAATTGAGTGTCTTGCAGGGGGACATCCCATTGAATATATGAGAAATATTCCCTGGGTTTCCAATGCATCTGTTACCGAGATTTCATATGATAAAGGAGAATGGAATCTTGTAAATATAGGAATGGATGAACATCTTTCGGAACTTAAGACAACATTTCCTGCCAATGTCTGAGAGGTAATATTATGAAAAATTTTTTGTTCATACTATTAATCTGGAATATAATTGTGATGTTTATTTACGGCATTGACAAACTTAAGGCAAAAAGAGGAACAAGACGTGTGAGAGAATCCACCCTTATAACCTGTGCATTTGCTTTTGGCGGTTGGGGAGGAATGTTTGGAATGATACTTTTCAATCACAAAACATCCAAGATGAAGTTCCGACTTCTTGTACCTTTGGCAGTTATTTTATGCAGTGCGGCATATTGGTTTATATATAATTATATGCCGATTATGTAAAGAGCGGATATAAATTATATTTCAAGTCGTTATACGGAGGTGAATATATGGCTCATATATCGGGAGCACTGGCGGTGATAACATTTCTTCTGAGTTTTCAGTTCAAAAAGAGAAATAATATCATCATTGTAAATCTCACATCAAGATTATTATATATAATTCAATATATCTTACTTGGGGCGTTTGAAGGTGCTGTGTTGGATTTTGCAGGATTTGTGTTGTCTTTTTTTGCAGGATATAAGCAGAAACCCTTTGTAAAGAAACATTTTTTGATTATTATGATTATTGTCAATATTTTGTTGATTTGTTTAGGCTTAAGAATGTGCAGGGATGTTTTCGGTATATTTGCCATATTGGGAATAGTTTTTGAAATATCTGCACTTTGGCTTACAAAAGAAAAGAATATCAGGATTCTGTCGTTGATTGCCGCACCCTTCTGGCTTATATACAATCTGTCAAGTGCGGCATATGGCTCTGCAGTCGGAAACATTCTTGCAATGATTTCCATAGCAATAGCAATGATTAGACTTGATTTTGGCAAAAAAGTAACGGAGGAAAAGAAATGATTGCACAGATTTTGTTGGAAAAGATAGGTTTTTCCGAAGAAAATATAAGAGATTATCAGTATTACAGAAGCATTATAAACGATAAGATAGAAAAGGCGGCATATGATTATATAGTTTCTGATGTTGAACTGAAGGACATACTTGGAAATATGTCTGAATTTGAAACAGATGAAATCCATATGTATACCGCGCGTCTTTTGTTTATACTGGAATGCACGGGATATCTTGAACAACTTTATAAAGACAATAATATATCCATGGATATATTTGTTAATTCTATGAAGGATATAAAATACAAACTTGATGAATGCAGAAAAGTTCACAATGTTTTTGGTACATTTGTGGTTGATTGGTTCAATGGTTTCTTCAGAATGAGAAGGTTTGCTCTCGGCAGACTTCAGTACGACCTGTGTACTCACACAGGAGACAGTATTAATGTAATGGGATATACACTTAATGAGGGAGATTTTTATCTCGGATGTCATATTCCTTCATCCGGTCCGCTTTTACCGGAAAAAATTGAAGAATCCTTCGCAATGGCTTATGAAATGTATAAGGACAGGCTTGATGGAAAGCCGTTGTTTATAAGGTGCGAAACATATCTTTTTTATCCGCCATACCAAAATGTCTTTGGCGAAGATTCAAATACAGTAAAATTTGCAAAGAATTTTCATATTGTCAAAGTGATGGAAGGCAAAAGTTTCAGTGATGCCTGGAGAATATTCGGTGAAGATTATAAAGGCAGTACAAAAGGCTTAAAAAACGAAACATCATTGCAGAGAAGGTTTATTTCATATCTTGATAATAATCCCACCTTTGGTGTGGCTGTGGGATATGTAGTGTTTGACGGAAAAAATATTATTACAAAAAGATAAAAGGAGACTGACCATGAAGGAAATATTTATATCGGTTTTCTGTAAAGTATTTTGCATTATTGTTTCTTTGCTTGTGGTTTATTTTGGCAGAAGTTTTGCCCGAGTGGAAGAAAAGAAATTTTCAGGTGTATATTTCATCCTGCCGATACTCTGTGTTTTTGGTATCGGGTTAGATATATGTTTATTAAACTCAGATTATTATCTGTTGTCTTGCGGTGTGAGTCTGGTTATTTATGTATTGATTATATACAGTATATATTCACTTCTGTATGCACAAAAAACAAAAATCTTAACAGACAAACTTACCAATCTTCATAACCGATATGGTATGAATGAAGAAATCCGCGAACAACTTCATCAGTATGCAAAGGATAAAAATGATTCATTTTATCTTATTGTCTGCGATCTTGACAACTTTAAGCACATAAATGATACCTGGGGACATCTTGAAGGGGACAGAGCACTTATTCTTATTTCTTCTGTACTTCTTAAAGTTTCAGAAAAATTCAATTCAGAAGTTTTCAGAATGGGTGGCGATGAATTTGTGATTATTACAGACACATCGGAGGAAGGCCTTGCGGATAATATTATCGAAAGTATACAGGAAGAACTTGATATGATAGATTTCCGTGACGATTTTGATATAAGGATGAGTATGGGAGTATCGCTATATGACGGAAAAACCCATGTAAATGATTTGATTGAAAGTGCTGACAAAAAAATGTACGAGGTCAAGAAAAAGGCAAAAACATCTGTATAATAAGGGGGATTACATATTATGCGAACTTTTATAATCGGTACAGACTGGTGGACAGACTGTGATGATGCAGTTGCATTGAGAATACTCTTTAAGGCACACAGGGAAAATCAGATTAAACTTCTGGGGATTGGTATTAACGCTTGTATGGAATATTCTGTCACTTCCATGGAAGGATTTATGAATCTTGAGGGGGTGGAAGGTATCCCTCTCGGCATAGATTCTGATGCAACAGATTTTGGCGGCAAACCACCCTATCAGGAAAGACTGTCACAGTATGCAAAAATGTATTCTTCAAATGAAGATGTGCAGGATGCTGTAAGAATGTACAGACAAATCTTAAGTGAAATTGACGAAAAGACCGAAATAATAGAAATCGGATATCCTCAGGTTCTTTCAAACCTCCTTGACAGTAAGGCTGATGATATCACAGATAAGTCAGGACTGAAACTGGTGGAAGAAAAAGTATCAAAGATATGGATGATGGCAGGTAAGTGGGACGAGGAGAAAGGACTTGAAAATAATTTCAAAAGGAATGCCCGTTCCAGAGAAGCATCTCACAGATTTTTGAATATGTGTCCCGTTCCCGTTACATTTCTGGGATGGGAAGTGGGATATGATGTTATAACAGGCGGAAATCTCAAAAAAGATGACCATCTTTATCAGGTCCTATGCGATCACAAATCATATGAAGGAAGAATGTCCTGGGATCCGATGCTCGTATTACTTGCGCTGAAAGGTGACGAACAGGAAGCCGGATATGACACAGTATCAGGAGTTGCACATGTTGATGTCAAAACAGGTGAAAACAGTTTTAGCCGGTGTGAAGACGGGATTTTCAAATATGTAGTAAGGAACAAAGATAAGGATTATTATAAAAAAGAAATAGATACACTAATAGAAAGATAGCGGTGATAATAATGAGAAATTTCAACGGAAAATGGATTACAAACAAAGATTTTTTTGATTTGAAACCTGTCAATGTATTTCATAAGGCAGAAGAACCGTTTGAATATACTCCAAGAGAAGAAATACAGAACAAACACATTCTCTTTCGTTCAGAATTTAATTTAGAAGAAATAAAAGATACAAAAATATATATCAGTGCAGATGATTATTACAAACTGTACATAAACGGAATATTTGTGTCTATGGGACCTTGTCCCGGTTATAATTTTGAATATTATTACAATGAAATTGACATTTCTTCTTTTGTAAAACAAGGAAAAAATACAATAGCCGTACATACTTATTATCAGGGACTTATAAACAGAGTGTGGGTGTCAGGTGATGAAAGACACGGACTTATATTCGATATAGAAAATAATGACGAAATCATTCTTTCGAGTGATGAAAATGTGAAGTGTAAGTATCACTCAGGATTTTCTTCACCGGGGTTGCTCGGTTATCAGACTGCATTCAGGGAGTGTTATGATGCAGGATGCAGTGAAGCGGGGTTTGAAAAAGAAGATTTTGATGACTCTCATTGGGATAAATCCTTCATAAAGACTTATGATGATTATACTCTTACAGCACAACCTACAAAACTTCTTGATGTTTATTCCAAAAAGCCTGCGGTGTGCGAAAGAAGAGAAAACAAACTCTTTCTTGATTTCGGTCGGGAAATGGTGGGATATCTTACTTTCAGGGCAAAAGGAAATAAAGGAAACAAAATAATCCTTCATTTTTCTGAAGAACTGACTGATGAGGGGGCACCCCGTTATGAAATGAGATGCAACTGTATCTATGAGGAAGAAATGATTTTGTCAGGGAGAGAGGATACTTTAAATCAGTTTGATTACAAAGCCTTCAGATATGCAGAAATCATATTTGACGAGGATACACAGATATATGAGGACAGTATAGAATTTATCGTAAGACATTATCCTTATATGGAAAAGAAATTTGATATAAAGGATGAGAAACTTGCGCCAATTATAAGATTGTCCCTTGATTCTATAAAATACGGAACTCAGGAAATATATATGGATTGTCCCACAAGAGAAAAAGGACAGTATATCTGTGATTGCGGACTGATAGGGTTGAGCCATATAGTTAGTACCGGTGACAATGAGATGTTTAAGAAGTTTCTTTATAATACTGCATCTTCCGACTTTATATGCAAAGGACTAATGACCGAAGCACCTTGCTCACATATGCAGGAAATAGCAGACTATTCACTGCAGTTTTCCTTCTTCGTATGGAAATACTATGAAATGACCGCTGACAGGGAAACACTAAAGGATATGATGTCTGTATGTGATGGGGTGTGGGATTATTTCAAAAAGTACGAAAACAAAGATGGACTTATAGAAAGTGTGACAGAAAAATGGAATATGGTTGACTGGCCGGAAAATTTAAGGGATGATTATGATTTTTGTTTGAAAAAGCCTGTCCAACCGGGACTTCACAATGTAATAAATGCTTTTTATATAGGACTTCTTGTGTATATTGATAAGATTTATAATGAACTTGGCATTGATAAGAAAACCGATGTCGAAAAAAAGAAAAAAGCGTTTATAAATGCATTCTATAATAAGGAAACCCATCTTTTCAATGACAGTGAAACTTCCACTCATTCTGCTATCCATTCAAATGTATTACCACTTCTTTTTGATATGATTCCTGATGATGAGTGCAAGAGCAATATCCTTAAGATGATAGATGAAAAAAGACTTACAAAGTGTAATTTCTTTATGGGTGCATTTATGCTTTTTGCATTGCAGAAAGAAGGAGAAAAAGAACTTCTTTATAATATCATTACAGATGACAGAGCCTGGATGAATATGCTAAAAGAAGGTGCAACTACCACCTTTGAAGCATGGGGAAAAGAACAGAAATGGAATACTTCGCTGTTTCATCCCGTAGGCGCAATTCCGCTTATATTTCTTGATGATATAAATGGATGAAAACAGTTGCATTTATCCATATTTGGTATTAAAATATACATAATAATTTGTATTTCGGGAGGGCATTATGAATAAAGAGATTTCTCAAAAAGCAATGAAGATAATATCTAAAATGCAACAGAATGAACTTACAGAAAGTGTCATTTATCAGGAAATTGCAAAATTTGCAAAAGGCGAAGAAAACAAAAATACGCTTATAAGACTTTCTCAGGAAGAAAAAGCACATTATGAAATATGGAAAAAATACACAGGTAAAGAACTTAAACCTGAAGGAGCAAAGGTATTCAAATACAAAATGATTGCCCGTATTCTCGGCTTTACATTTGCAGTCAAACTTATGGAAAACGGGGAAGAATGTGCACAGAAAGAATATGATATCATTGCACAGGAAATTGAAGAAAGTGTATTCATAAGAAATCAGGAAGAAGAACACGAAAAGGCACTTCTTGATATGCTTGATGAAGAAAGCCTTCAGTATGTGGGAAGTATGGTTCTCGGTATGAACGATGCTCTTGTCGAACTTACAGGTTCTCTTGCAGGTTTTACATTCGCTATGCAGAGTACCCGTCTTGTGGCTTTGTCAGGGCTTATTATGGGAATTTCTGCCACATTTTCAATGGCGTCAAGTGAGTTTCTTGCGGCGAGAAATGAAGGAAGAAACGATGCACTTAAATCCTGTTCCTATACAGGTATAGCATATCTTATTACCGTTGCACTTCTTATTGCACCGTATCTTATTTTTGGAGACAGTCAGTGCTATATGGCACTTGCATCAATGATAGCGGTGGTTATTCTGATTATTGCAGGATTTACATACTACATATCTGTAGCAAAAGGGGAGAAGTTCAGACCGAGATTTCTGGAAATGTCATCCATAAGTATTACAGTTGCAGTGCTTTCATTTGTAGTGGGTGTACTTGCAAAGAAATTCCTTGGTGTTGATCTTTAATAAAGTGAAAGGACAATATTTATGTCAAAAAGATATTATGCATGTGTATATGGCGGTGCTTCAGACAGAATCGCTGATAAATATATAAAAGATATAGAAAAACTGGGCAAAATCATTGCAGATAATGACTATTCTCTCGTATACGGTGCAGGAGCAACCGGATGTATGGGTGCTGTTGCAAGGGGAGTGACAGAGAATAACGGTTATGTAATGGGTATTTCTCCTCATTTTATAAGTGAATTTGAAGCCATTTATGACTGTGACAATACAGTTATGGTAGAAACAATGAGCGAGAGAAAAATGCTTATGGAAAAACACGCCGATGTATATTTCATAGCACCGGGCGGTGTGGGTACAATGGATGAGTTTTTTCAGGTGCTTACATTGAAGTATCTCAAAAAAATCTCAGAGCCTATTGTAATACTCAACCTTGACGGATTTTATGACAGTCTTATATTCCTTATAGAAGATCTTGTAAAAAAGGTTGCGGTTATAGAAGGTATTCACAAACTCTATGAGGTTGTTTGCGAAATCAATGAAGATACACTTAAGAAGTATTTTTTGAAATAACGGAGGAAAATGAAAATGAGAAAGTATTTGTTGCCGAAAGAAGGTACATTTTATAAAGCAAACCTTCATACACACACCACTATGTCGGACGGTGCATTGAGTCCTGAAGCGGTAAAGGAATTATACAAAAGTATGGGGTATTCAGTTGTTGCATATACTGATCACGATATTTTTCTTGATTCGCAATATCTTACCGATGATACATTTTTAGCACTCAATGCAGTAGAATATTCATCCACTTGTGATGGTCCTGATTTTATCAAGCCTCCAAGAAGCAAAAGGGTATGTCATTTCAATGCTATTGCAAAGGATAAGACAAATCTTATACAACCCATATATCACAGAACAAAGTATTTCAACGGAAAAACTCCTCAGGAAGCAAAGGACAGAGTTGTATTTGATCCGAATGTTGCTGATTTCGAAAAGGAATATTCTCCCGAATGTATCAACGAAATGATGAAGATATGTAAAGAAAGCGGATTCTATGTGGTATACAATCATCCGTCCTGGTCACTGGAAAGATATCCTGATTATATTCAGTATAAGTATATTGATGCTATAGAAATATACAACGGTGAATGTATAATGTGCGGATATCCTGATGCTTCACAACAATATGACGATTTCTTGCGAATTGGCAAAAAGATATCCTGCATAGGCGGGGATGACTGTCATCTTCTTCATGTAGACCAGCCTGTTCATTGTGATGCAGGACGGGCATTTACTATGATTAAGGCAAAGGAACTTACATATGAAGCAATAATGGATGCGATTGTATCAGGAAACACATATGCATCTGAAGGTCCTGAAATATATGAACTCTATTATGAAGACGAAATGATTCATATTAAGACATCAGACTGTGACAGAATTACAATGAGTATTGCAGGCAGACGAAATGTAAATGCAAAGGATGAAGGTAACGGACTTAACAGCGCTTCATTTAAAGTTCTTCCCGAAGATGGCTATGTAAGAATAACAGTATGTGATAAATACAGAAAGACAGCAAGTACAAGAGCATATTTTCTTGAAGATTTTATTGAATAAAAGTAATATCCTCCGAATCTATAAAAGATAAGGAGGATTTTTTTAACTGTCTGTTTTGTAAAAATAAAACTTTTTTAATATCTGATATAACGATTTTAATGTCTTTGGTAAGTTTGATTGACAATTATTTTTTTGTATACTACAATTAAAATGTACAATTTTTGATGAAAAGGAGAAAGAAAATGAAAAAATTTTTATGTATGATTCTGGCAATATCCCTTATCATCTCATCCTTTGGTATGGTAAGCGTATTTGCGGAGAATGATATCAAAGTGCAGATTAACGGCAAAGTCTGTGATTTCGATACCAAGCCTATGATTATCAATGACAGAACCATGGTGCCGATGCGTGCAATTTTTGAAGCATTGGGAGCAGAAATCACATGGGTTGATATGACAAAAACAGTTGTGGGTGTGAGAAATCAGAAGATTGTCAAACTCACCATAAACTCACCCAAAGCATATATTGACGGGGCAGAGGTTACTCTTGATTCTGTACCTGTTATAGTAGACAGCCGTACATATGTGCCTGTAAGATTTGTGTCTGAAGCACTTGGCGAAAAGGTTGACTGGGACGGCAACACAAAGACAGTTATCATTGATTCTGATTA
>JAZSJF010000380.1:0-2122 GCA_045534195.1 Clostridia bacterium
ACCTCGGGCTGACGGCGGAGCTCGCCCACCGTGGCAACGTAGAGGGGCAGACGCATATCCTCTGCCGTCAGCTTGGTATCGTATCCTGTTATGATCATATGAAGGTTCTTCTTAAGCAAAAAATGCATTTTGACGATATGAGTATTATTGAGAGTTTTTTAAGATTTTTTGATGCAAATCAGATTGCATACGGATACAACACCCCTCAGTGCAGACTTAATGTTTCACATGCCGCATCACAACTTCTTATGAGGATTGAAGACAAATGCTTTGAAAGTAATAACAAAGAACTTTTCAAGAGAAGCGGCAGAGTCTATGATAATGTCAAAATGATTGTAGAGTATATAGAGGAACATTATAAAGAGAATTTCGATTCCAAATCTATCGAAAAGGATTTGCTTATAAATTTTGACTATGCAAACAGAATTTTTAAAAAACATTTCGGTTACAGTATCATAAAATACAGAAACAGACTTCGCGTAAACAATGCGAAGATTCTTCTGGGTGAAAAGTCAATGGGCGAAATCGCCCGTGAGGTTGGTTTCTCAGATGTATATTACTTTTCCAGATGTTTCAAAAAATATGAGGGGATTTCTCCCGATGAATACAGAAAAAATGTACTTGGCATAAAAAAGGATGATAATTGTGAAAATTTCTGAAATATATGACAAAAAACTTTTTACGGTTTCATCACCTATGGGTACTGTTTCGTTATTTTCTCTTGGTATTCCTATGCTTTTTGAAACTGTGATGAATACCCTTCAGGGAACGGTGAATACAGCAGTCCTCAGCGGTTATTCGGAAATATCCGTTGCGGCGGTAGGTGCTGTAAATACAGTTATAAACCTTGTGCTTCTTGTAGGAAGTATCATTGCTATGGGTTCATCTGTTGTGGTAAGCAGTGCAATTGGTGCAAATGATGCAAAAAAAGCAGGTGAAACATCATTCAGTGCCATATTTGTAAGCCTGATATTTGCACTTTTTTTGACACCTTTATTTCTTTTTAAAGATTCCTCGGTTTTGAATTTTCTGAATTTAAGCGGAGAAATATACAGAGAGGGTATAATATATTTTGATATAAGGATTGCATTTATTGTATGCAATTATATGATGTCGGCATTACTCTCTCAACTTAAATGCTACGGATATCCGAAATACACATTTTTTATAGGGCTTCTGATAAATACACTTAATCTTGTGTTCAATGTATTTGTCATCAAATGTCCGGATATATCTCCCGTAACAGGAGTAAGAGGTGTTGCTTACAGTTGTGCGCTGAGTAATATTATAGGACTTATTGTAACGGGATTTATATTTCATAAAGTAAAAATAAAGATAAAAAAACCTGACAGTATAAAGGACTTCTTTCACCATACCGCAGGAGTATTAAAAATCGGGCTTCCTTCAGGACTTTCGGGAGCAATGTTTTCTCTGTCAATGATGGTGACCACTTCTTTTGTGGCGTTAATAGGGGATTATGCTCTTTCTGCAAAGGTGTATTTTACATCGATACTATCGTATGTGTATCTTTTCAGTATGTCCATAGGAAGTGCAAATTCCCTTCTTGTAGGGCGCAGATTCGGGGCGGGGGAGTTTGAACTTGCGGAAAAAATGAACAAACAACTGTCAAAAATCACCCGTGCGGTAAATCTCACACTTTCTCTTATTGTGATTGTTCTTTATAAACCGCTTATGGGGATATTTACCGAAAACACACAGATAATATCAATGGCTCTGTCAATATTCATAGTGGATATAATCACCGAACAGGCAAGAGCGGTAAGTCAGGTGTATGAGTATGCATTGAGAGCGGTGGGGGATGTATTTGTACCGATGATAATTCTTATATGCTCCTGCTGGATATTCAGTATAGGACTTGCATATTTTCTTTCCATCAGGTGCGGACTGGGACTTATTGGACTGTGGATAGGTCTTGCTATAGATGAAAGCGTAAGAGCGATTGTTACATATGTACGATGGAAAAAAGGCAAATGGAAGTATAACAGAATAAGTTAATAAACAAAATGGGACTGTAAAAATCTATTTGATATAATCCCCATAGAGTAGACACTTGAAATAACAAAAACATTTCAAGACTATTCTCTGGGGGTTTTTCTATGCC
>JAZSJF010000222.1:0-7624 GCA_045534195.1 Clostridia bacterium
GCTCCATGGAGAGAGTGGGATATCAAATCAAGAGAAGAAGAAATTGCTTATGCAGAAGCACACAACGTGCCTCTTAAGATAAACAGAGAAACAAACTATTCAAAAGACAAGAACCTCTGGCATCTTTCACACGAAGGTCTTGACCTTGAAGATCCGGGTAATGAACCTACATACGAAAAGAAGGGCTTCCTTGAAATGGGAGTATCTCCAATTGACGCTCCTGATGTACCTACATATATCACACTTGATTTCGAAAAGGGTGTTCCTGTAGCACTTGACGGCGAAAAGATGAGTGCAAAGAATATCATTCTCAAACTCAATGAAATCGGTGGTGCAAACGGTATCGGTCTTCTTGATATCGTAGAAAACCGTCTTGTAGGTATGAAGTGCCGTGGCGTATACGAAACACCGGGCGGAGCAATCCTCTATAAGGCTCTTAATGTACTGGAAACACTTTGCCTTGACAAATATGCTGCACACAAAAAACAGGAAATCGCAATCACATTTGCAGACCTTGTATACAACGGTCAGTGGTATACACCTTTGAGAGAAGCAATCAGTGCATTTGTTGACAAACTTGAAGAAACATGTACAGGTACAGTTAAACTCAAACTCTACAAGGGTAATATGATCAATGCAGGTGTGTGGAGTAAGTATTCACTTTATGATCCTGAAATTGCTACATTTGACGAAGACGAAGTATACAACCAGGCAGACAGTGCAGGATTTATCAACCTCTTCGGTCTTCCTATCAAGGTTCAGGCTCAGGTAAATCAGAAAAACGGAATTGAACTTAAATAATAATACAAACTGATATAAGGGCGATTATTACAATCGCCCGTATGTCGTTTTTTGACAGGAGATTTTGTTATGGAAAAAATGTGGGCAGGTCGTTTCACAAAGACTCTGGACAAAGAGGCAGACGACTTCAATTCATCAATACATATCGACTCTGTAATGTACAGACAGGATATCACGGGCTCTATGGCTCATGCCGCTATGCTTGCAAAACAGGGGATTATCACAACTGAAGAAAGTGAAAAGATTATAGAATGTCTCGGATGTATTCTTTCTGATATTTCTGAAGGTAAACTTCTCATTGACACAGAAGCGGAAGACATCCATATGTTTGTGGAATCAGAACTTACAAAAAGAATCGGAGACACCGGCAAACGCCTTCATACTGCAAGTAGCCGTAATGACCAGGTAGCAGTGGATGTGAGAATGTATCTGAGAGATGAAACAGAAGAAGTAATCAGACTTATAAAGGAACTTCTCTCTGCCATTCTTTCTCAGGCTGAAGAAAATATCACAACCATTATGCCGGGGTATACTCATCTTCAACGCGCACAGCCTATCACATTTGCCCATCAGATTCTCACATATGCAATGATGTTTACAAGAGATATCACAAGACTTCAGGATGCAATAAAGAGAATGAATGTGTGTCCTCTCGGCTCCTGTGCTCTTGCCGGTACAACATATGACACAGACAGAGAATTTACTGCAGAAAAACTGGGCTTTGACTCATATTCCCTCAATTCTATTGACGGGGTATCCGACAGAGATTTTATGGTGGAACTTCTTTCTGCTTATGCTACAATTATGATGCATCTTTCAAGATTTTCTGAAGAAATAATTCTCTATTCAAGTTGGGAATTCAAGTTTATCGAACTTGATGACTCATATACAACAGGCTCATCCATTATGCCTCAAAAAAAGAATCCTGACATAGCAGAACTTGTAAGAGGTAAATGTGGAAGGGTATACGGTGACCTTATAGGTACACTTACAATGCTCAAGAGCCTCCCTCTTGCATACAACAAAGATATGCAGGAAGACAAGGAATCAATATTTGATGCACTTGAAACAGTAAAGAAATGTCTTTCGGTATTCAGTCCTATGATTGCTACCATGAAAGTATTAAAAGACAATATGTATAAGGCCGCACAAAAAGGCTTTATCAATGCAACAGACCTTGCAGATTATCTGGTAAAGAAGGGTATGCCTTTCAGAAGTGCATATAAGATTGTAGGTACTCTGGTAGGTTACTGTGTAGAAAACAATACAGTTCTTGATGAAATCCCTATGGAAAAGTATCAGGAATTTTCAGAACTGTTTGACAAGGATTTGTATCACGAAATTACACTTGAAACTTGTGTGGAAAAGAGAATTTCACAAGGCGGAACGGGTAAAAAATCCATAGAAAAACAAATTGAGTATGTTACGGAGTTTATAAAATAATGAAAAAGATATTTATTGACGGAAGTGCCGGCACAACGGGCTTGAGAATTTATGAAAGACTTTCGGCAAGAGATGATATTTCTCTTATCATCCTTCCTGAAGAAAAAAGAAAAGATTTTGACGAAAGAAAAAAAGCCATCAACCAATGTGATGTGGCATTCCTTTGTCTGCCTGATGATGCGGCAAGAGAAGCGGTAAGTATGATAGAAAACCCGGATACAGTGGTTATTGATACTTCAACTGCACACAGAACAGAAGCGGACTGGGCGTACGGCTTCAGAGAACTTTCTGATGATTTTTACAACAAAATAAAAAATTCAAAGAGAATCGCTGTTCCCGGATGTCACGCAAGCGGATTTATCGCTCTGGTGTATCCGTTGATAGAAAATGATTTTATAGACAAGGATACCTGCCTTGTGTGTCATTCCCTCACAGGCTATTCAGGCGGCGGAAAGAAAATGATTGCCGAATATGAATCAGACGACAGAAATGTGCTTCTGGACGGTCCCCGTCAGTACGGTCTTACACAGACGCACAAGCATCTTAAGGAAATGAAAAAAATTACCGGTCTTAACAACGAACCTATATTCTCACCGATAGTTGCACCGTTCTATTCAGGAATGGAGGTTACTGTGGGAATATTCAAAAAGGACCTTAAGAACGGAAAGACTATAGAAGATATCAAAAATTTGTATAAACAAAAATATAACTCACAGATTGTGAAATATGTTGATGATGCAGAGGAGGGATTCCTCTCTGCAGTGAAACTTCAGGGTAAGGATTCTATGCAGATAGAAACTTACGGAAATGAAGAGAGAATAATTCTTACAGCCCGTTATGACAATCTGGGAAAAGGTGCTTCAGGTGCTGCGGTGCAGTGTCTTAATATCGTACTCGGTGCCGAAGAAACCTACGGACTTGACATATAAGGTTACAGAAGAAAGGACTAAACACAATGAAATTTATACAGGGCGGAGTTTGTGCCGCAAAAGGTTTTAAGGCAAACGGAATCCATTGCGGAATCAGAAAAAACAGAACAAAAAGGGATTTGTCCCTCATATATTCAGAAAAAAGAGCATCTGCGGCAGCAGTGTATACAACAAACCTTGTGAAGGGTGCACCTATTACCGTTACGAAGGAAAACATCAAAGACGGTTATGCTCAGGCTATGATATGCAATAGCGGAAATGCAAACACCTGCAATGCAAACGGTGTGGAAATTGCAAATCTTACCTGCGAACTCCTTTCACAAAAAATCAATGTGGATAAATCTGATATTATTATCGCAAGTACAGGCGTAATCGGTCAGCCTCTTGATATAAATCCCATAAAGGACGGTCTTGATGAACTGGTGTCAGGTCTTGGTGACAACAGTGATCTTGCCGCAGAGGGAATTATGACTACTGATACTGTGGAAAAGCAGGTTGCAGTATCATTTGAAATCGGCGGTAAGGAGTGTAAGATAGGCGGTATTGCCAAAGGTTCGGGGATGATTCATCCGAATATGGCTACAATGCTTGTGTTTATTACAACTGACTGTGCCATCACTCCCGAAATGCTGAAGACTGCATTGTCAGGAGATATTCAGAATACTTTCAATATGATAAGTATAGACGGTGATACCTCTACAAACGATATGGTATCCATTATGGCAAACGGTATGGCAGAAAACCCCGTTATAGGCAAGGAAGGGGAGGACTTCACAGAATTTATGAAGGCTCTTAATTCTGTGACAGTTACACTTTGCCGTATGATTGCAGGTGACGGAGAAGGTGCTACAAAACTTCTTGAAGCAAGTGTTTCAGGTGCAAAGACTCATAGCATTGCAAAGACAGTTGCGAAGAGTGTAATCTGTTCATCACTTGTCAAAGCCGCTATGTTCGGTTCAGATGCAAACTGGGGAAGAATCCTTTGTGCAATCGGATATTCCGGTGCAGATGTGGATGTAAATAAGATAGATGTATCATTCAAATCACCAAAAGGCGAAATCCCTGTATGCAAAAACGGTGCAGGAGTGGAATTTTCTGAAGAGATTGCAAAGGAGATCCTTCTCGAAAAGGAAATAGAAATCGTTATCGGATTGAACGACGGCGAATTTTCATCCAAGGCCTGGGGTTGTGATCTTACATATGACTATGTAAAGATCAATGGAGACTACCGCACCTGATATGTCTGAATAAATTCAGACAGGGAAGAGGTAAGAGTGAATAGTTAACAGGTAAGGAACAAAATGCTATGCATTTTGATTTGATATTATTTCAGTGAACGATTGTTCGTTCTGAAACATTTTTCCTATTTCGTTATATAAAATAGTTATCGGTCTAAACTTGAAAGGAATGATTATAAATGAACATTTCAAATGCAGAAAGAGCGAGAGTGCTTGTTCATGCACTTCCTTATATACAGAACTACAACGGAAAAATCGTTGTTGTCAAATACGGCGGAAACGCTATGATCAATGAAAAACTCAAAGACTCTGTTATGAGAGATATTGTACTTTTGTCACTTATCGGTGTAAAGGTAGTTCTTGTTCATGGCGGCGGCCCCGAAATCAGCGAAATGCTTACAAAAATCGGCAAGGAAAGTCAGTTTGTAGACGGACTCCGTGTGACAGACAAAGAAACTGTTGATATTGTACAGATGGTTCTTGCAGGTAAGGTAAACAAAAGCCTTGTAAACCTTATAGAAAACAAGGGCGGTAAGTCCATAGGTCTTTCAGGTATGGACGGACATATGATTGAAGCGAAGGTAAAGGATGAAAGACTTGGCTTTGTAGGTGAAATCACAAAGGTAAACATTCAGCCCGTTCTGGATGTGATAGAAAAAGGCTATATCCCCGTTATATCCACAGTAGGATGCGATGATGAAGGCAATGTATACAACATCAATGCGGATACTGCTGCTGCAAAGATTGCAGGGGAACTGAGAGCAGAATCTCTTATTTCTATGACAGATATCGCAGGTATCTTAAGAGATAAGAATGATCCTGAAACACTCATTCCTCAGATTCACATAGACGAAGCCCCTGACTTGATAGAAAAAGGCATTATTCAGGGTGGTATGATTCCTAAGGTGGAATGTTGTACCAATGCAATCAGATGGGGAGTAAAAAAGGTGTTTATCATAGACGGCACCATTCCTCATTCAATCCTTATTGAAACCCTTACCGATGAAGGTATAGGCACAATGTTTACGGGAGAAAAATAAAATGAATACAAAACAACTTGACAAAAATTATATTGCAAATACATACGGAAGATTTGATCTGCACATTACAGAAGGCAAAGGAAGTCTTTGCTATGATGATAACGGCAAAGAGTATATAGATCTGGGAAGCGGTATAGGTGTAAATGCTTTTGGATATTCCGATAAGATATGGGTGGATGCGGTAACTGAACAACTCAACAGAATCCAGCATACATCAAACCTTTATTACACTTCCCCCTGTGCTCGTCTTGCTGAACTTATGTGCAAAAAATCCGGTATGCAGAAGGTCTTTTTTGCAAACTCCGGTGCAGAAGCAAACGAATGTGCTATCAAGGCGGCAAGAGAATGGGCGGCAATCAACAAAGGCGAAGAGTACTATACCATAGTGACTCTTGTAAACAGTTTCCACGGACGAACCGTTACCACCCTTGCGGCTACAGGTCAGGATGTTTTTCACGAAAAGTTCAATCCTCTTACACCCGGATTTGTATATGCGGCGGCAAATGATATTGAGGATCTGAGAGATAAAGTAAAGAATAACAAATGTGCCGCAATAATGTTTGAATTTGTTCAGGGAGAAGGTGGAGTTATTCCTCTGGATAAAGAGTTTGTGGATGAAATATTCAGTTTGTCCGGTGAATATAACCTTCTTACCATTGCAGACGAGGTGCAGACAGGTAACGGCAGATTGGGTGCGCTCTACGGATATATGAAGTATGATGTGAAGCCTGATATTGTTACTACAGCCAAAGGTCTTGGAGGCGGACTTCCAATCGGTGCCGCAATGTTTAACCAAAAGACAATGGATGTATATAAACCCGGTATGCACGGCTCAACCTTCGGCGGAAATCCTGTTGCCTGCGCAGGTGCTGTAAGCATTATGGAAAGACTTACTGATGAATTTATGGATGAAGTTAATCAGAAATCAGAATTTATCATAAAATCCCTTGAAAGTGCAAAAGGAATAAAGAGCATTACCGGTATGGGACTTATGCTCGGTATTGAAACCGAAAAGGATGCAGGAGAGGTTATTGCTAAGTGTATGGAACTTGGTGCACTTCCTCTTAAGGCAAAAAATAAAGCAAGACTTCTTCCGCCGCTTAATATCGGTATGGAAGAGATAAAAAAAGCCGTTGATATAATCAAAAAGGCTTGTGAATAAGGAGACAGTTATGAATTTATTTGGCAGAGATTTTTTGAAACTTTTGGACTACACACCGGAAGAGATTGCATATCTTATAGATCTTGCGGCAGAACTTAAAAGTAAAAAAAAGAATGGTATACCTCATCGTGAACTGGAAGGCAAAAACATTGCCCTTATATTTGAGAAAACAAGCACAAGAACCCGTTGCAGTTTTGAAGTAGCGGCATATGACCTTGGAATGGGGGTAACATACCTTGATCCTACAGGTTCACAGATAGGTAAGAAAGAATCTATCAAAGACACAGCAAGAGTTCTCTCCGGAATATATGACGGTATAGAATACCGCGGATTCGGTCAGGAAATAGTGGAAACACTTGCTAAGTATTCAAAAGTACCTGTATGGAACGGTCTTACAAATGAATTCCACCCTACACAGATTCTTGCAGATTTCCTCACTATCAAGGAGCATTTCGGCAAATTAAAAGGAATAAACTTTGTATATATGGGAGATGCCAGATTCAATATGGGTAACTCTCTTATGGTTGGATGTGCCAAGATGGGACTTAACTTCACCGCTTGTGCACCGAAGGAATTCTTCCCTGACAAGGCACTTATTGAAGAATGTGAAAAAATCGCAAAAGAAACAGGTGCTACACTTACATTTGAAGAAAATGTGGAAAAAGCAACCAAGGGTGCAGATGTTATTTATACAGATATATGGGTATCTATGGGTGAACCTGTGGAAGTATGGGAAGAAAGAATGAAGACTCTTTCACCATATCAGGTAAACAAAAATGTTATGGACAATGCAGGAGAAAATGCAGTATTTATGCATTGTCTGCCATCATATCATAATCTTGAAACCCAAGTGGGCAAGGAAATGGGCGAAAAGTTCAATGTGGACAGTTTTGAAGTGACCGAAGAAGTCTTTGAGAGTGAAAAGTCCATTGTGTTTGATGAAGCAGAGAATAGGATGCATACTATAAAGGCGGTAATATTGGCTACCTTAAAAGAAGAAATGTAAAAATT
>JAZSJF010000180.1:0-2006 GCA_045534195.1 Clostridia bacterium
AAACCATAAGAGAAATTACAGGGTATCCCCCATATACATATAAGAAATTGAAGTAAAAGAATTTAAAAGGAAACAAAAAAACTGCTCTATGCAATTTGCGTAGAGCAGTTTTTAGATTTAAATATATTATTCTGCAGCTTCTTCCAAAGCATCTTTTCTGGAAAGATTTATACTTCCCTGCTTGTCAATTTCAATAATCTTAACCATGATTTCGTCACCGATTGAAACAACATCTTCAACCTTTTCTACTCTCTTGGAATCAAGTTTTGAAATATGAACAAGACCGTCTTTACCCGGAAGGAATTCTACAAAAGCACCGAATGCCATAATTCTTACGACTTTACCTTTGTAAATCTTACCTACTTCAGGCTCTGCAACGATACCTTCAATGATTTCTTTAGCCTTATAACCTGCTTCTGTATTAACTGCCTGGATAAGAACTGTACCGTCATCATCAATATCAATCTTAACACCTGTATCTGCGATAATCTGCTGAATAACCTTACCGCCTGTACCGATAACTTCTCTTATCTTGTCAGGGTTAATCATCATTTTGATTACCTTCGGAGCATAAGGAGAAAGTTCTGTGCGTGATTCAGGAATAGCCTTGAGCATTACTTCTTCAAGGATATACTTTCTTGCAGTTTCTGTCTTTGAGAATGCTTCTTCGATGATTTCATATGTGAGACCGTCAATCTTACAGTCAACCTGGATTGCAGTGATACCGTCAAGTGTACCTGCTACCTTAAAGTCCATATCTCCGTAGAAGTCTTCAAGTCCCTGGATATCAACCATAGTGATGTGCTCGTCACCGTCTGTAACAAGACCGCATGAAATACCTGCAACAGGGGCCTTAATCGGAACACCTGCATCCATAAGAGCAAGTGTAGAACCACAAACTGAACCCTGTGAAGTAGAACCGTTGGATGAAAGAACTTCAGCTACCATTCTGATAGCATATGGGAATTCTTCTTCTGATGGGATTACAGGAACAAGGGCTCTTTCTGCCAAAGCACCGTGACCGATTTCTCTTCTTCCCGGACCTCTTGAAGGCTTTGTTTCACCAACTGAGTATGATGGGAAGTTGTACTGGTGCATATATCTCTTTGTTTCATATTCATCAAGTCCGTCAAGCATCTGTACTTCGGAAAGTGAACCAAGTGTACAGATTGTAAGAACCTGTGTCTGTCCTCTTGAGAAAAGACCTGAACCGTGAACTCTCGGGAGAAGACCTACGCTTGAAGCAAGAGGTCTGATATCAAGAATACCTCTGCCGTCAACTCTCTTATGATCCTTGATAAGCCATTTTCTAACGATTTCTTTCTGCAATTTGTAAAGACATTCACCGAAAGCGGCTTCTGATTCAGGATATGTTTCTGCGAATTTTTCGTTTACTTTATCAGTAACTACAGCCATTGCTGCATCTCTAACCTTCTTGTCATCTGTATCAAGAGCCTTGCATACATCATCATAGCAGAATTCCTTGATAGCATCATACATATCGTGATCAACATCACATGATTCATATTCAAACTTAGGAAGTCCGATTTCTTTCTGAATACCTTCAATGAAATCACAAAGAGCCTGGATTTCCTTATGAGCAACTTTGATTGCATTAAGCATAACGTCGTTTGGAATTTCCTTAGCGCCTGCTTCAATCATAATAACCTTTTCTTTTGTACCTGCAACAGTAAGTTCAAGGTCAGATTTTGCTCTCTCATCAAGTGTAGGATTGATAACAACTTCACCGTCAACAAGTCCTACAAACACACCGCCGATAGGTCCGTTCCATGGAACATCGGAGATAGAAAGTGCTACAGATGTACCGATCATAGCAGCAACTTCAGGAGAATTGTCAATATCAACACTCATAACAGTTGCAACAACTGAACAGTCATTTCTCAAATCCTTAGGGAAAAGTGGTCTTATAGGTCTGTCGATAACACGTGAAGTAAGGATAGCCTTTTCACTTGGCTTACCTTCTCTTCTTACAAATCCACCGGGGA
>JAZSJF010000334.1:0-6265 GCA_045534195.1 Clostridia bacterium
AGCATACTCATAGTAACACCCTCAAGTACACTTCGTGCGAAATGTCCCTTGGTGTGTGAGGCTCTTACTCCCACAAAATCTGCACAGAGATTGGGATTTGCATATGGAGTAAGTTCACCGTTAAGATAAGGATGAAACACCATCCCCTCACATCCTATGGGGATATTTTCTGCAAGTTTGTCCAGTTCCTTATAATCCTCACCAAAAGTATCCCTGAACCATCTGTAGGATGCGGCACAGGATTTGGTAGCAGTGCCGGGATAAAAAAGTCCGTCCATAATGTGAGAATAATTGATAAGATTCACATCGGGATAAGGTTTATCGGTAATTACACATATTCTTCCTGCAGTAGCAAGTTTGAGTGTCATCTGTCCCTTGTTTACTGCACCTGATGCAAATACCTCCATTGCAGTATCGGTAGTACCGCAATAAACAGAAGTTCCCTCGTTAAGTCCTGTAAGCAATGATGCTTCTTTTGTGATTTCACCGACTTTGTCAGTAGGCTTCACAATCTTCGGCATCATATCAGAGGACAAATCAAGGATACCAAGAAGTGTTTCACTCCACTTCATAGTATTTATGTCAAACATCATACTTCCTTCCGCTTCTATGTAGTCTGTCACATAGTCACCTGTAAGGATATGACGGACATAATCTTTTGCAAAAAGGATTTTGGCTACTTTTGACCAGTTTTCCGGTTCGTTATTCTTTATCCACAACAGTTCAGGAAGTGACCATATGGTATCTGCCTTATGAAGTACTTCTCTGTCTATAACAGAAGAATAATTATCCTTCAGAAACTGCACTTCTTCTCTGCTTCTTGTATCTGTCCAGTATATTGCAGGTCTTATAACATTGAAACTATCATCCATTATAACTGCAGTATGTGTAGCCGCATCAAGACTTAATGCACAGATATCCGATGGTGAAACTCCGCTTTTGTCAAGTACGCCTTTTATATTTTCACAAGTGGCATTTACCCAGTCCTGAGGATTCTGCTCAGCATATCCCGGCTTTGGATAAAAAGTCGGATATTCACAGGTGTTTGTAGCAACAATTTTGCCCGATTCACTAAGCAGTGTTGCCTTGGAGGCACCGCCTCCGAAATCTATTCCCAATAAGTATTTCATAATATATTACCTCATAGTTATCAGAATGTTATCTTATGAATGTGGGATGCGGTTTTGCCTTTTGAAAGTTCATTGATTCCTTCTCTGCTTGTAATATCATAATCACAATCTTCAAAAGCACCCATTCCGCACCAGGGTTCAATACAAAGATACTCTGCACCCTTGATTGTCCACAGTACAAGATAGGGATGATCC
Source organism: Clostridia bacterium (assembly GCA_045534195.1). Classification (GTDB taxonomy): domain Bacteria; phylum Bacillota; class Clostridia; order UMGS1810; family UMGS1810; genus SIG435. Next base: position 1,326 of record JAZSJF010000334.1, read on the forward strand.
TTAAACTCAACAGAAATTTCTTCCCCCGTCACATCATTCTTAAGAACTACTTTCTTCGATTTGAGTGAAGAAAATATAACCGAATCAAAGTCAAAAAGATCATATGAAAGTTTCAGTTCATCGGTATTTTCGCCAAAGGAAATACATCTTTTTGAAATTGAACCATCTATAACAAGATTAGAAAGAAGGTCTTCCTTCTTTTCGAAACAAAGTGTGTAATTCTCTATACCTCCGGGACAGGAGTATGCTTCGTGAGAGCCTACTGAATAATACATAGGTCCATCAGTCAGATTTTTTATATTGTATTCCACACTCAATTCTGTGTCATTCAATGTATATATAATCCTGAACTCAAAATCAAAAGGATATTGCCTGAGTGTTTCTTCATCTGAAGAAATCATAAAAACAACCTGAGTATCGGATTTACTTTCAACTCTATAATCATATCTACGGGCAAAACCGTGTTTTTGCATTGAATACTCTTTGCCGAGATAGGTATATTTGCCGTCTTTCAAACCTCCGCACAAAGGAAACAAGACAGGGGCTTGTCCCGCCCAAACGGACGGGTCCCCCTGCCACAATAGTTCTTTGCCGGATTTTTTTATACTTGTCATCTGTGCGCCCATTGAAGAAATAGCCACAGACATTTTTTCATTGGAAAGAATTATTTGTTCAGCCATTTGTGATCCTCATCAGTGGTCATATAGAAACCTCTGTCCTCTCCTGCCATAATCCACAAATAGTAATTGTCGTAGCCCGGTGCTGCATGGAACGGATGATATCCTCTCGGGATTTCTACAAAATCACCTGACTTAACAGTATATGTTTCGTCAATATCCCCTTCCATTGTATAAACCTTCTGAATACCGAATCCCTGAGGTTCTTTGAATTCATAATAGTAAATTTCTTCTGTTGCAGCCTCTACAGGCATATTGTCATCATCGTGTTTGTGAGGAGGATAACTTGCCCACTGACCGCCTTTTACAAACGCCTCACCGATGTAGAGCATATTTGCATCCACTCTTTCATCAAGAATAAAGTGTGCTTCTCTCTCCCAACCCGGTTTGCCAAGATTTTTTATAACAACATCTTCAGGATTGATAATAGCAGGTTTATATGCTTTGTCTGAAGGAGATTTGGATACTGCAATACTTACTTCCCCTACTGCTTCTACTGTAAACGGTGTATTTGCAGGTACATAAATACAACTAGCGGGCCCGTCGAATACATCTTTTCTCTTACCTGCATTCTTAAACTCGAAACCTTCTCCGTACACATTGCATTTACCGCCGAGAATCACAAGTGCATACTCCTTGTTTTCTTCTCTGTAAGACTTCTTATCTCCGTCTGCCAAACGAAGCATATCCATTTCTACCTTCTGGCAGAAACTGTCCTCAAATTTGTATATTTCTGATTTACCAAATTTCTTATTCCAGGTTCTCTTATACATTTATTCCTCTCTCCTTTAAAAATTCAATAACATCATCATATGAGGGAACTGCACTTCTCGCTCCCACTTTTGTGCATTTAAGAGCAGATACCGCACTTGAAAATACACAGGATTTATAATAATCATAACACTTTGCAGTACAAAATGCAAATGCCCCGTGGAATACATCTCCCGAACCGTTGGAATCAATTGCATTGACCCGGAATGCAGGATAGTCCATCATATCCTTTCCGTCATATATGATTCCGCCTTTTTTTCCGCAGGTGATAACAACCACTTCGGGAGAATATGTTTCGTAAAGCCATTTTGCCGCGTCATATACATTGTCTTTTTTGGAATGTGCAAGACTGAATTCTTCACTTGGTATAAGTATATCAGCAAAGGGAAGAAGATTTTCCACTCCGTCATACAGACCGCCTGCATCATAGAGAACTTTTGTTCCGTTTTCCTTAGCAATCTTTGCACCTTCTATTGCGGCAGACATTTCATTTCCGTCCACCATAAGTACCTTCGCACGGGCAATTGCCGTTTCGGCTTCCTTTGTAAGTACATATGGCGGAATATCTCCTTTATGAAAAACACAGGTTCTCGAAGATGTGTCACCACTCAAAAGTACAAAAGATGAAAAAGATATATGTCCCGTACATACAGAAACATAATCTGTAGATACATTGTATCTTTTCATATCTTCCATCAGGAACTTACCTGCATTATCATCGGTAAGGACACCTATATAAGCCGCACTTTCGCCTAATCTGGATGCCGCAACAAGACCGGTGGCACAAGGTCCGCCTCCGGCTGTGACAGTACTGTCTGCTCTTAATTTTGTATCTTCCTGAGGGTAGTGTGATACTCTTATAAGAGTGTCACACACATTTGCCCCGATTCCTACAATATTACTCATTATTCTGCCTTTCCGTCTGCACCGACAAGTCTGATTTTGTCCATAGCAAGTTCTTTTACTCTTTTTATCGGATGTTTCATAAACAAGTCAACTGCAATGCTTCTTGATGGATCATCAAGCGTTTCCTTTGTACCTTCTGCAAAAGCACAACACACATCGGTACCGATATTCATCTTTCTTACACCGGCTTTGATTGCGGCTTTTACCTGATTGTCAGGAATACCTGAACCGCCGTGAAGAACAAGAGGAATCCCTCCTGTTAATTCTCTTATAGCCTTTACTCTGTCTATATCAAGACAAGGTGTTTTTTTGTAATGACCGTGAGCATTACCTATAAGAACCGCAAGTGTATACACACCTGTTTCTTCCACAAACTTCTTTGCTTCATTAGGATCTGTATATTCTTCCATAGCATCATCATTGACACTTCCTACGTGTCCAAGTTCACCTTCAACATAAACACCTGCTGCCTTACATATTTCTACCATATGCTTTGTATATGCAACATTGTCTTCATATGAATGAACGGAACCGTCATACATAATACCTGAAGCACCCAGTCTTAACGCTTTGATTACTTCCATTTCAGAAGGACCATGGTCAAGGTGGAAACATACGGGAACAGATGCATTCTCTGCCGCTTTTACTATAGCAGGGCAAAGGAAAGCACCTACTTCTTCATTGATAAGTCTTGGATATATCTGAACGATAACAGGTGACTTAAGTTCTTCTGCAGCCTGAATAACACCCATAAGAGTTTCTGTATTGTATACATTGAAAGCGGGGATACAGTAGTTTCCCTTTTCTGCCATATCAATTATCTCTTTATACCCTATAAGCATTTAAGAATAGCCTCCTCAAGTTTCATAAGTTCAATACCTTCAGGTTTTGTTTCGCTCAACTTTGTATATTCTGCAAATGATGTGGTAACAAGAATCTTTGCATCAGCATTTTTTGCATTTATCCATCTGTTTTGTGCCACTTTTGTGATTACATTTGGCATATACTCGTTCATAATAAGATTTCCTGCAAGCATAGTATACTGACGGTTGAGAAGCATTTCCTTTACTTCGCCCATTGAAGAAAGGATTTCTCTTAAAGGTTCTGTTTCTTCAAGATCACGGGCCAAAATCGGACTGTCCTGAGGAGTAAATGTCATATCGGATTTCTTTACACTGAGTTTTCCTTCTTTGATAAGATTTGCCACAAAGGATGTAAATGTAACTACCTGACACTTAAGTTCTATTCCCCATTCCTTGTATTCTCTCATCATAACCTTTGCATCCTGAGGATCATAGCATATAACAAGTTTATAGTTATTGAGAACTTTTGCGCAATTTTCCATCATCGCTTTTGTTTCTGCAAGTGCTCCTACCATAAAGTCCATAGAGTAACCACTGTTCGGTTCATCCTTAAGGATTGTGAAATCTACTCCTGCTTTTTTGAGTACTTCAGAAGCATCCTTTGCACATCCTTTTGCTCTTGTATCTTCACCAATGAAGAAAAGAGTATCTGTTTCGGGATAGTCAGGGATTTTGTTTTCTCTTTCTATGCCGTAGATATTGCCTTTTTCCATAAGATTATTAATCATATTCATTATGTACTCAGGAAGTTTGCCGTCAAGAGCCGCACCCTGTCTTGCTTCTTTTGTAAACATTACAGGATCCCATCCTGTAACACAGTCTGTCATACAACCACCGCAAAGTGAACATTCGTATACATTATTGATAATATCGTCCGAATATTCAACTGCATCTCTTGCAACTAATGACAAACCAAGTGCTCTTGCACGTGCAGTATTTCTTTCAAGACCGGTTGCATTTCCGATTGGACATACGTGATGACACATCCAGCAGAAACGACAGGAATCTATATGTTCTTTTGCTTTATTTGTAAAATTCATAATATATCCCTCCTATTAAAGTCCAAGTTTAAACGGATTCATAATACCGTTAGGGTCGAGTTGCTTTTTGATACCTTCAAATACCTGCATTGCAGGGCCGTACTGTTCTTTCATAAGTCTGCCAAGTTTGATACCAACACCGTGGTGGTCATTTACAACACCACCGTGCTGCAGGGCAGTTCTTACGCCACAGTTCCAGATAGCCTGATGAAGTCTGAATGCTTCGTGCGGATCTTTGGGTACATCTTTTCCGTCAACGATAAATCTGTCATAAATCATACAACCCCACTCGTACCAGTGTGAGAAGTGAGCAATAAATTTTGCCTGAGGGAAGTTTGTTTCGATTGCTTTTTTCATTTCCCAGTAAATCTTTTCTATCTTGTCATAAGGAGCAATGGTATCCATTGTACCGAAGCACTGAGGAATATCCATCATATGACCGGGATAGAAGAATGTTATCTTTTCCTTCCACCACTTTTCGCCGTACTCAGAGCCTAAATCCTCTGCACCGTACTTTGCAAAAGTTTCAAGGAGAAGCTTTTCTTCAACGTCAACGATTTCCTTAACACCCTCGATTGCAATATTCATAAATGCACCGGGCTTTTCAACGCCGACAATCTTCTTGATGAGAGAAACTGTCTCTGCTTCATCGTAAAGACGCATAACCGACAAGTCGGATCGTA
>JAZSJF010000406.1:0-1585 GCA_045534195.1 Clostridia bacterium
ATTGTAGTTTTCTTTCCATTTGTCTTTTAAAGCGTCGTCTGTTGTGTATGCCTGACAATGATTTATATCTGTACACAGGTCTGCACCATACGGGTGTGATTTTGTTTTTTGTTTGTTTTTTGCATAAGTTCTTATACATATACACTGTGCTTTCAGTGCTTCTTTGTGGAATGAAGCAGGCATTTCTGACGCAAGGGTATAATAAAGGTATTCATCAAAAGGTACAGTTGTTGTTTTTTTGGTTTTTGTGTCGTAGAGGGTGATATGGTCGGTGGGCGTTTCGGTTTTTTTGTTCAGTAATTTTTCGCCCGAATAGGGGATAAAGAATGTAATTATGTACATTGCCAGTATAAGAAGTACAGTTTTTTTCATATTGCCTCCATATTTTTGAATCTTACTATTGCCATTGGATTTTTTTTGTGATATACTACTAATATTATTTTTAAAGGAATGATATGATGATTGACAAAATTAAACTTGAAGAAAATGCTTACACAATTGATCGCGAGTATTATTCGAAATATGATGTAAAAAGAGGTCTGCGTAATTCTGACGGCTCCGGTGTGCTTGTAGGACTTACAAAGGTAAGTGAAGTGCACGGTTATGTTATTTATGAAGATGAAAAAATGGCGGACGAAGGTTCTCTCGCATACAGAGGACATGATATTAATATCCTTGCAAAAAAATGCGGTATCAATAAAAGATACAAATTTGAAGAAACGGTATTTCTTCTTCTTTACGGAAGACTTCCGGAAAAAGAAGAGTTTGACGAATTTCTTGAAATGATTTCCGAATATGCAAATCTTCCTGAGGGATTTACGGAAGATACTGTTATAAAGGCGCCAAGTCAGGATGTAATGAACAAACTTTCAAGAGGTGTGCTTACACTTTATTCATATGATGATGATCCTGATTCTACAACGGTTGAGAATGTTCTCAGACAGTCTTTGATGCTTATCGCAAGAATTCCTACTCTTGCGGCATATGACTACCGTGCAAAAAGACATTATTATGACGGTGAGAGCCTTATTCTTCACGCTCCTCACAAGAATTATTCTATTGCCGAAAATATCCTTGCTATGATAAGAAGTGATGCAAAATTCACAAAAGAAGAGGCGGAAATCCTCGATTTGTGTCTGCTTCTTCACGCGGAACACGGCGGCGGTAACAACAGTGCATTTACTTGCCGTGTGCTTACATCTTCAGGTACAGATACTTATTCTGCTATTTCTGCAGCAATCAATGCACTCAAAGGTCCTAAGCACGGCGGTGCCAATTATAAGGTTGTAAAAATGATGGATGACATCAAGGCTAATGTTTCTGACTGGACAGATGAAGAAGAAGTGACAAACTACCTTAACGCTATTCTTGACAAAAAAGTTGGAGATAAATCCGGACTTATATACGGTGTAGGTCATGCAGTATATACACGTTCTGACCCAAGAACCGTTATCCTCAAGAAAAAGGCAAAAGCACTTGCACAGAAGCGAGGATTTGAAAAAGGACCCGCCAGGGATGAACTTATTGAAAAGATTGCTCCGGGGAGAGAGTATGAAAGAAAAGGAAGAACAAAGGAGGAAAGCTG
>JAZSJF010000192.1:0-6375 GCA_045534195.1 Clostridia bacterium
TATTTTGTAAATAGTAAAAACAGTATCTTTTATCCAATCCGAAACAAAAAGAGATGCAAAACTATCTTTGCATCTCTCATAAACCTATCTTGTTATAACATATCCGCAAATTCTACCAAACTCACATTTCCCATCTCATTAGCCTTATCAGTACAACCTTTTGTAAAGCCTGATCTTGAGAAAAGATAGTAGTGTTTTGCTTTATATGAGAACAAGTTTCCGCGTTTTACCAGTGTTTCCAAAACACCAAGATCAACCTTTTCGTTTGTCCATTTACATTCTGCAAAAAGGGCGGTATTTTTATCCTGTTCACCCATAATATCAATCTCGGTCTGGCATTTTTCTTTCGGATCATTGCCCCACCAACGACCAAGGGAATTAAACTCTACCGGACAGTTGCCTGAAAGGAGTTGTTTCCAGAGGTACTGTTTGCAGATTTCTTCAAAAACTTTACCCATATAATCTGAAAGATGAGGCTCAATTCGTTTATAAACCAAGTCCGCAGCACCACGTGCGATGATTGAAATATTATCAAGTACAAAACGATACCAAAAACGGAACATATTGTCCTCGATAGAATATACTGATTTACGGGAAGTTTTTTCACCGTATGGTGTTTCTTTCTGTACGATACCTAGATTTATAAGATTTTTAATGTAGTTCGTACAAACATTTGTATCTTCGCCGACCTTACTTGAAATTTCAGACATTCTTGAAGAACCTGTCGCTATCGCTGTAATGATAGCCGTGTAAATCGCAGGCTCACGAACCTCTTGTTTCAAAAGATTAGTCGGTTCTTCATAGAGGAAGGAAACCGGATTTAAGTAAGTGTTTTTGATATTATCCTCAACACTTAATTTATCATCCATCTGAAGTAAGTATTGAGGTGTACCACCGGCAACACCATATATAAGTGCTTTATCTTCATCTGACAGATTTTTAAAATATCTGCAGGTTTCTTCAAAGTCAAATGGCAAAAGTTTCATTTGCGCTGTTCTTCTGCCGTACAGAGGTGCCTTATATGCAAGTACATGGTCCTCCATATATGACATAGATGAACCGCAGAGAATAAGCATCAAATTTGATCTATCTTTATATTTATCAATCAAAAGTTGCAAATGAGACTCAAAACTTTACGCTGAACGAGCCACATATGGGTATTCGTCAATAGCAAGAATGATTCTTTCTTTTTCCGCTAGTTTAAATACATATTCAAGTGCCGCCTGGAACGAAAGGAAGGAGAACTCTGTTTCGATACCGCTTGCAAACTCCACAATGCTTTTTGAAAAGTTTTCAAGATTTTGCTTCGCGTTACTTTCGACACCCATAAAGTAAATGGCTTTTTTATCACCGATAAATTCATTTATGAGAGCGGTTTTGCCAACACGGCGTCTGCCATAGATAACCGCAAATTCAAATTTATTCGACTTATAAAGTTTGTTAAGTGCTTCAATTTCACGCTCTCTGCCTATAAACATATATACGACCTCCATTTTGGGTTATATGAATTATATCACGCATAAATAAAATAGTCAAGTATAAATGACTAATTTATACTTGACTAATTAAGAAGTTTTTTAAACCGTTCTATAATTGTACAAACAGAGCACTTGTAGAAATGAAAAATGAGTTTATCAAAGAAGGAATAGAAACGGAGATATATTGGATAGGAAATGATGCTATTGCATCTTGCAGAGGGTGTGGTGCTTGTGTCAAATCAGGAAAATGTGTGATAGATGATTGTGTAAATGAATTTGGCAAAAAAATTGCAGATTTTGATGGATTTATTTTTGGTTCACCTGTACACTATTCGGCAATTACAGGTAGCTTGGCATCATTTATGTCAAGACTTTTCTTCTCAAAAAACCGAACAGGACATTTTTATTTGAAGCCTGCTGCAGGAATAACTGTTGCAAGAAGGGCCGGTTGCCTTTCTGCGTTTGATCAGATGAACAAGTTTTTTACCAAATATGAAATGCCGGTTATTTCTTCATCTTATTGGAATATGGTTTTTGGTTCCAAGGCAGAGGATATTGAGAAAGATGAGGAGGGACTTTATACATTGAGATCACTTGCGAGAAATATGGCTTTTTTCTTGAAGTGTAAGGATGCAGGAATAAAGAATGGAGTTTCTATGCCAAAAAAAGAAACTCCCGCAAGAACAAATTTTATAAGATAATAACTGATTATGCATAAACAAAACAGAAATTTAATAAAAAAGAGAATGTAAAATTTTCTTGGTATGCGAAACCCCCAAAGACAAAGTGCTCATAAATTGAGAACATTGCTTTGGGGGTTAAAAATTAATGATATATATTTGTCATTGTCTTTTTGCAATCAGGGCAAATTTTATATTCCCTTACCCTTAGAGTTGACTTCTTATAATCTTTCCACTTGTTGTCTTTGGAAGTGATTCCTTAAATTCAACAATTCTCGGATATTTGTAAGGAGCAGTTCTTTCTTTGACATAGTTCTGAATTTCTTTCTTTGTTTCGTCTGTTCCTTCAAATCCGTCAACGAGAACGATACTTGCCTTTACAATCTGTCCTCTTACTTCATCGGGAACTGCGGATACGCCGCACTCAAGAACATAAGGAAGTTCCATAATAACGCTTTCGATTTCGAAAGGTCCGATACGGTAGCCTGATGACTTGATAACATCGTCGGCTCTTCCCACATACCAGAAAAATCCGTCTTCATCTTTCCAGGCAACGTCACCTGTGTGATAATATCCGTCTTTCCATGTTTCTTTTGTCTTTTCTTCGTCACCGTAATAACCTACACTAAGACCGCAGGGGAGACCTTTTGAAATGTTGATAACGATTTCCCCTTCTTCACTGACCTTTGCAGGTTTGCCTTCGGATGTGATAAGTTCTACATCATATATAGGTGCAGGTTTACCCATTGAACCGATTTTATGTTTTGCACCGGTAAGGTTACCGATAATCATTGTACTTTCTGACTGACCGAAACCTTCAAGAATCTGAAGTCCCGTTGCCTTTTCAAACTGATGATATACCTCAGGGTTAAGTGCTTCACCGGCAGTTGTCATATGCTTTACTGATGACAAATCATATTTTGATATGTCCTGTTTGATAAGCATTCTCAACATTGTAGGCGGTGCGCAGAAAGTGGTGATATGATACTTGGCAAACATAGGAAGAATGTCTGCTGCATCAAATCTGTCAAAGTCATATACGAATGTTGCCGCTTCGCAAATCCACTGACCGTAGAGCTTACCCCACATGGATTTTGCCCAGCCTGTATCTGATATTGTGAAGTGAAGTCCGTCAGGGTCCACATTGTGGCAGTACTTTGCAGTATGGAAGTGTCCAAGAGGGTATTTATAGTTGTGTGCGGCAATCTTGGGATAGCCTGATGTACCTGAAGTGAAGAACATAAGCATAAGATCGTCGCCGCCGGGTGAGTTTTCATCTCTTGTATAGTGGGTAGAGAATCTTGAATACTCTTCGTCAAAGTTTCTCCATCCGTCTTTTGGTTCTCCTACAATAATTTTGTGGAGAAGTCCCGGGCATTTTGCCGCTGCAAGGTCTACCTGATGGCTTGTATCTCCGTCTGAAGTACAGATGATAGCAGATACACCTGCAGAATTGAATCTGTATTCAAAGTCTTTTTCCTGAAGTTGGTTTGTAGCAGGGATTGCTATTGCACCAAGTTTGTTAAGACCTATAATTGCATACCAGAACTGATAGTGACGCTTGAGTACAAGCATTACCCTGTCGCCCTTTTTGATACCCAATGATGCAAAGTAGTTTGCACACTGGTTGGACGCTTTCTTTATATCTGTAAATGTGAAACGGCGTTCCTGACCGTCTTTTGAAATGTGAAGCATACACATTTTGTCAGGATCCTTCTCGGAAATGGCATCCACGATATCAAAGCCGAAGTTGAAGTTCTCTGTATTTTTGAAAGTAATGGAAGTAGGTGTACCCTTATCATTCTTTACAACATCAATGTACTTGTGGTACACTCTGTCTTTGGTATCCTTGTGGATTTCACCTATTACATACTTTTCTATATCCTTCTTTTCTGATATATCTTCGCCCTTTACACCTTCGGCATTAAGAACGATAGCGTAGAAGGTACAGTCTTTGCCGTTGGTGGCAATCATACCGTGAGGAGTATCGGAATTATAATAAATACTGTCTCCGGGCCCTAAGAGTTCCTGATGTTCACCAACCTGTACAAGAAGATGACCGTCGATAACGATGTCACATTCCTGACCTGCGTGAGTAGTAAGTTCTATTTCTTTTCTTTCTGCTTTTTCGTCATATATACTCTTTACAAAAAGCGGTTCTGCAACACGGTTTTTGAAAGCGTAAGCCATATTGTAATAAGTCATACCGTGAGCCTTTGCCACCTGCTGACCCGCTCCTGAACGGGTAACGGTATATGACTTAAGGTTCGGACTGTAACCTTCGATGATATCTGTTACATTTACCTTAAGTGCAGATGCACAACGATAGATGAAGGCAAAGTTAAGGTCCATTTCGCCTTTTTCACACAAAGCATATTCCTCGGCGGAAACACCTGTCTTCTGTGCCATTTCTTCAGTAGTGTATCCCACGATTTCACGAAGTTCGCGGATACGCTCTGCCATTTGTTTGATTTTTAAATCAAGTTCGTTAATGTTTTCCATACATGGTCCTCCTTTTTTCGGGGATGATGTGTGTTTTTTCGTTTGCACAAAAAAACACTCGCCCCAAATTTCCTTTGAGACGAGTGTAGAAATATCTACTACCCGCGGTACCACTCAAATTGCGAAAAATCTTTCGCCACTCTCGGGATCCATCAATCCCTATGCCTTAACGCAGCAATACGGAGAGGTTCTACTTGCATTATTGCTTTCTTCCTCCCGGCTCAGAGGCTACAAACACATAAGTTGTTCCTGTGACTCGCACCAACCGTCACTTCTCTCGTAAGGGCATACAGATGTGCACTCCTCGTCAATGCCTTTTCAAATGTAGGTAGATTATATCACGATAAAATTCGGTTTGTCAATAGATTTTGCAAAAAAATATAGGAAAGTGAAGGATTTGTGTTGAAAATTCTTTCATTATAATATATAATAACTTTGTTTGTCGATAAATTAAAGTCAGGAAGTGAACAAATGACACATCAGGAAAAAGCGGTACAACTTTTTGAATCAGGATGTAACTGTGCTCAGGCGGTATTTGTTGCATTTAATGATGTAATGAACCTTGACGAAAAAACGGCGCTTAAAGTATCTTCTTCCTTTGGCGGAGGATTTGGCAGAATGAGAGAGGTCTGCGGTGCAGTAAGCGGAATGTGTATGGTGCTTGGGGCTCTTTACGGATATGACGATATAGAAAGTCAAACGCTCAAAAAGGAACACTATGCAAGAATACAGCAATGTATGAAAAAGTTTGGAGAAATAAACGGCACATATATATGTCGTGAACTTATCGGTGAAGAAGGTAAGGATACAGGTACAACACCTACACAGAGAAACGACGGATTTTATAAAAGACGCCCCTGCAGTGAACTTGTACGGATTGCTGCTGAGATAACAGATGATTATATAAAAGAAAATCCTGTTGCATAATGCATAAAACTATGCATAAAACTGCATTTATGCATAATAATGTTGCGGATGGGCGCAAAAACAGATAAAAATAGTGAAAAAATGCATAGTTTTGGGGTGGAAAATCTCTTGAAATTGGCATTTTTATATAAAAATACAAAAAAGTATTGACAAATGATGCATAAAGATGTATTATTTATACAGAAATTATGCATAAATATTCAAACGCTGAATAGTGATTTGTAAATGAAGAAAGGAAGTTTTAAAAATGGATAAGAAAGATATTAAAAAGGTAGTTCTCGCTTACTCAGGCGGTCTTGATACTTCAATCATCATCCCATGGCTCAAAGAAAACTATAACAACTGTGAAGTAATTGCAGTATCAGGTAATGTTGGTCAGGCAGATGAACTTGAAGGCCTTGAAGAAAAGGCTATCAAAACAGGTGCTTCAAAATGTTATGTAGAAGACCTTACAGATGAATTTGTAAATGAGTTTGTTATCCCTACAGTAAAAGCAGGTGCTAAATACGAAGACTATATGCTTGGTACATCATTTGCAAGACCTGTAATCGCAAAGAGAATCGTAGAGATTGCAAAGGCAGAGGGTGCTGATGCTATCTGTCACGGATGTACAGGTAAGGGTAATGACCAGGTAAGATTTGAACTTACAATCAAAGCATTTGCTCCTGATATGCCTATCATTGCTCCCTGGAGAGAATGGGATATCAAATCAAGAGAAGAAGAAATCGCTTATGCAGAGGCACACAATGTACCTCTTAAGATAAACAGAGAAACAAACTATTCAAAAG
>JAZSJF010000308.1:0-6797 GCA_045534195.1 Clostridia bacterium
TTATCCGAAGAAGAGAAAGACATATTTTATAAGTCAATAAGCAATTATCAATAAAATTTATATCAATCAACTCCCCTTATCCATAAAAAATACCAGGAGGAATTTATCTTGAAAAACAACAAAAAAGAAACAACTGAAACAAATGTTGCGGAAGAAAAAATAATTGAAACCACACCTGATGAAACATCAGAAACTTCTGATATCGAACTTAAGATCAAAGCCCTTGAAGAAAAATTCAATTCATATACCGAAAAGATTGATCTTATTGCGGCTTATCTTGAAAAGATTAACGAAGAAAAACATAACGAGGCTTTGGATAAAGCAACGGGAAATTCTGATTCTACATCGGAAGAGAGCAAGGAAGCGATACTTTCCGGAGAGGAAATTTGTGCAAAAAATGTATATGAAATCGCAAGAAAAGAACTTTATGAAGAACTCCTTCCACTTGTTGAATGTGCTAAAAAGTACAAAAACAGAGAAGAAAGAGATAAGGTTATAAAGATGATGATTCTTACAGAAGAAATGGCGGATGCAGCGGATTTCGCCGATGAAATGGATGAAATTATCGAAAAATATCCCGCTCTCAAAAAATCCGATGATATTATGGAGAAATATGTAACTGCTTATGTCATTCTTAAAGGCAGAAATGCATGTTGTAACAACAAAAAGATGACTGCAGATGAACTTATGGAGCTGTATGATAAAGACGAAGAGTTCAAAAAAGCGGTTACAGTTAAAATCAGAGAAGATCTTAAAAAACAGAATTCAGTTCCGAATATGAATTTCGAAGGTGGAATTACTTCTCTGAATATTGAAGAAAAACCCAAAAATATGCAGGATGCAAAAAATGCAACCTTCAGACTTTTTAAATAATCAAGGAGATAAAAAATATGCAGAATTTAATTAATTTTGAAAAAGCGTTAAAATATAACTATTTGCCTGCGTGGCAGAATCAACTTTCTACAGAGCCTTCACCGTTTCTTGCAAGTATAAGAAAAGTACCTCTTACATCTTCCAAGATTAAGGCTACTGCTCCATATGGCTTGTCAGGCGGATTTGGCTTTGGCACAGAGGGCGGTCAGACTCCCAAATCCGGTGCAGTTCCTTTTGAAGGCTTTGAAATTGATGCAAAGGATATGTATTGCAATATAGAAATTTCAAATAAAGCAGTTCATCTTACAGGTGATGCAGGAGCAATGGCAAATGCACTTGATACAGAGGTAAATGCCGCTTACGAATCTGCAAAGTGGAATGTGGGCAGATCACTTTTCGGTGATGGTTCAGGTAAACTTACAACAGTTTCTGCTGCCACTTCAACTAACATAATTACTGTAGCCAACCACAAGAATTGCAAGGAAGGTCTTATTATTGACATTTACGAAGACGGTTCTTCTGTTGCTAAAGTAAGCGCAAGAAGAATCTTAAGTGTGGAAAGAAATGCAGACGGCACAGGTAAGATAAAAATTGACGGCACAGCGGTTACACATCAGAAAGGCTTTATAACAGTTCAGAATTCCTTTGGTAAGGAAATCACAGGACTTGGTTCTATCTTTGATGATTCCATTTCAAAGATTTACGGTGTTGAAAAGGCGTCAAGCCCATATCTTAAGCCAACTGTTATTGATTGTGACGGTGAAATTGATGACGGTCTTATCACAAGTGCTTTGAGAAATGCAAAGCAATACAAAAATTCAAATGTAAATCTTCTTATGTTTGGTGACAAGGCGTTTGATGCTTATCTCGAATACTTAAGAGTAAACAATATAAGAAACGAAAAAGGCGACCTTAATCTTAACGGCGGATTCAAGGCCATCAACTTTACATTCTCCAACACATCAGTTGCTTGTGTAAATGAAAGTTTTGTTCCTGATGATGAAATCTGGGGCGTAGATACAAATGTTTTTGAATTTCATTCATTTGATTGGCAGTTTGCAGAACTTCAGGGCGGAGGAATATTTAATCTTATGGAAGATTCTTCATCATACAGAGCGTTGCTTTTCAATTATGGTGAACTTATCTGTAAAAACCCCGGCGGTTGCGTAAGACTTACAAACTGTGCAGTGTAATATAATTAATTGTTTCTGCAGGAGAGTTTTCTCCTGCGGAAACATTGCATACGAGGGGGGATACAGGTGAAATCGAATGAATTATTTGCATCTGTGTCTGTCAGATGCCCGATAGATCAGTATAAATTTATTTATTATTTTAATCAGACAGTTGATGAGATAAACCTTATGTATCCGTTGTTCACGCCTCTTGAGCATATGAACAGTTTTTTGGATGAAAGGGAATATCCGGATATTCTTCACGGGCCGATTTCAGATAATATTCTTTTTCTTGCAGGCTTTGGGGATCAATACAAAAGTGAATTTTTGAGAAAAATGAAGTATGTATTCTGTGCCTGGTGGAAGATGAAGCAAAAGAAAAACGGCATAATAAAAAGGGGTGACTGCTGATGCTTGAAGGTACGGTTACGGCAAAGAACCTTGTCGACAGTCTTATATCGGAAATAGATGTGAGTCTGCCAAAAATACAAAGAACTCAATATTATGAATGGATAAATGCGGAACTTTTCCGTATATATTCATCTTATATCAGATGTATTGGAGCAAATATGTACACTGCAACCAAATGTGCTATAGATCTTAACAAGCCCTGTGTTCCGGAGAATTGGGATTTTGATATTTGGTTTGACTCAGGTCCTCCTCCTGAACGCGAACTTGTAAACTGTACTGAAAAAATTGATAAAATTACATTTGAAGATGTTTACAAAGTGTTTGGTCCTGCCGATGATGAATATATAAAGGGGACATACAGTTCTATTTTTCCTGAAAGCGGGTTGTTCTATTATAAAAACAACGGAAAACTTCATGTAAATTATGTAAAAGCCACCGGAGAATTCAAAATTCTGTTTTTTATGAGACCTGCCAGAATAACTGAAGAAAATGCAGATACATATATAATACCGATTCCCGACGGTTATCTGGATATTATAAGATCTGCAATAAGACGCGAGGTGTTTTTATTATCAGGTGAAATTGCTATGTCCAATGCGTGGGGGCAGTATCACGACACCTTGTTGGAAGAGATGAGAAGATGGCACAGTGAAAAAGAAGAGGTATTTGTAAAGTAGGTGAGAGAATGTCTGATACTTTTAAAAATATAAAATTTCCGAAATCACAATCTAAAATTTTTAATTTAAGTCTTGGAGAAGGTATTAAAATAAGTAATGCCGTGAATAGGGATGGATTTTCTGATTGCGAAAACATATCCTACAAAAAATTTCCCCTTCTCAGTTCGGCAGATATAAGACTGAGTGCCTATTCTCAGTTTGATTATTATAATCTCACTTCGCCGAGTGTTGTTTTTGATAATGACGGCGGAAGCAGGATGTTTTCTTTTGGAAAGTATATTCTTCTTATCAGATGGGGAATGTGCGGTGAAAATGTTAAAGATGGTTATCAGATTGTCAAGAATGGGAAGAAATTCAACAGGGATTTTAAAAAAGGATATCATTATGTGATTTGTGATTGCCTTAAACCTGTTAATAAATCACTAATGCTTATATCGTCAGGTGTTATTTATGACGAGTACGCAGAGAATTTATATAACAGTGATTATGACATTAATGGCGATCCGAGATTTTACGAAGAAACAGATACACCTCCTGAACAAATGGAAATTGCTGACACAGAAAAAATATATCTGTGCGACGGAGTGTTTTATTTTTATGACGATGGATGGAATGTTATGAAACTTAACAAAATCTATTCATATGACAGGAAACTGTTCTATTATGACGATTATCTCGGATGTTGGCTTGTGAAGAAAGAGTATTCGGACAAGCCGCGTGATGCAGTTGTGTTTTCTGAGTGGGATTCACAAAATCCTTCCCTTATGCATGGTAAATACAAAAAATATATTGTTGTAATGCCGGATGCAGTTGCGATTGAACTTGACGAAAAGGGAGTTCCTGCTCCTGATATGTATTATGACGGCGATTGGATTACGGCAAGTATCCAAAGAAGTCCGAAGACAGATATATGTATTATGAAAATTCGTCAACTTGAAGCCTGTATGACAGATTCAGAGGGAGTTTCGCATAGTTTCCCTTATCCTGATATTAATTCGGTTCTGAGTAGTTCTACCAGATTTTTTGCAGTAGGAGATGGAAGAATTTATGCTACAAAACCGAATACTGTTGATAATTTTTCTTATGACAGTGTTTATTCACAATCTCCATCCAATGCATGGGCGGTGTCTGTTGCAAATGAGGGTACATCATCTTCGACGATGTGTGCGTTGTGTAATTTCAGAGATGAAATAATAGCATTTTCTCCTGACAGTGCCTACAAAATATACGGAAAAAGCAATCCATTCAGAATAGGTATGCTTTTTGAATACGGAACCTTTGACAAAAAAAGTTTTGCAGAGTGTAATGGCAAACTTTATTTTGCAAACAGAAACGGAATATTTTGCTATAACGGTATAAGTGTATCTCTTATATCATCTGATCTTAATCTTGGCGTCGTGCAAAAAGCAGTTATAACTTCTGCGAAGGAAAAAGTATATATCTATGTCGTTTCCGCAAACAGTGAGGGTATATATGTATACGATACAATAAATGACTGTTTTTCAAAATTGGCTCTTCCTTTCGACAGTTATATAGAGAATGAAAACAGAGTGCAAAAAGATGTTATTGATATGGTTTCACTGGATGAATATGTATATATTATGACATATGCAAGTTACGATTCAAGACCTGGCGGTATTGATACGGTTAATTATGACAAAGCAAAAGTTCAGATATATCTTATAAACGGAGGTTCAGCAAAATATAACGGATATACACAAAAATGGTTTTTTGAAACCAACTCTTTCAACACTTTTATGCCTGATTTGCAAAGAGTAGAAAATATAGAAATGGTTGTAAAAGGTAAAACAGGCGATATGATAAATGTGTATCTTCTTTGCGGTGATGAATATAAAAACAATAATAATATGATTTTTGAGCACCGATGTAACAACAAACTTAATGTGATAAGGTGTTCTGTAAGAAAAAGCGAACAACTTTATCACAGATTGTATGTTGAAGGCGACGGCGATGTGGAAATACATTCTCTCAGAATAAGAATAAAGCCCGGAGGCGATAAATTTGAGTCAGAATGATGATTTGTATTCAAGAATGAAAGATGCAGAAACAAAACTGGAAGAACTTAACCAGGCAATTCTTAAATTCAAAAAAGACCTTGAAGAAGAAATGTTCAATATGGATACAATTATAGAAAATATCAGAGAAAACCTTTAGGAGGATAGATAATATAGATGGTAACAGAACCCGCAATCAAAAAATTCTTTGTTAAGGCGTATCACCTTGAACCTGTATTTGAGAAGGTATACACATCATGCATAATGGAAATTGATCTTAATATCCCGTTACAAAACATATCACATCTGATTGTCAGAAGATTTCAGATGGGAGAAGTAAATTCCATATGTTATTCAGATTCGGTAAGACTGCATAAAAATGATTTTTTCGGCGATGAAAAAAACAATTGTATTTATTTGTCTACCGATAACCTGGGATATGGAAAAAGCGTTATGCCTGTTACATATTATGTTTCGGTTACCCTTGTTATAAAGAATAAACGAAACGATACATATTATTACGAAGATTCTGAAACCATCTGTGCAAAAACTCCTGACGGAATGAAATTTATTGATATTTATAAGCAGGTATAAATGTCACATAATAAAATTACTGTAAACCAAAAAAGAAATTCAAAGCAAAGATATGAAAAAAACACCGACTATATTTCTGATGAGTTTAAAAAACTGAATGATTCTCTTGATGATGACGGATTTTCATCTGATTATGCACGGAGTATATACAAAAGATATGTTGATTTTGGCAAAACTGCCTCAAATGATATAATAGGTGAGCACCGTACAGATAATTCCGGTAGTGTGGATACAACTGCGATTGCAGATGCCAAGAGATTTGAAATGGATTTAAAGGACAAAGCATATGAAAAGATTGCTGACTACACATTAAAAAAGGCTGATACCGGACTAAAAATACTGGAAAAGTTTTCTGAAGTAAATCAAAAAGATTTTGATAATATACAGACGGATAAACTCAATGAGATAAAAATTGCAAAGGATAAATCGGAAATTACCGGTGAAATCCCTGAAACCATAAGAGAAGACAACCCATATATAAATCCCGAAACGGGCAATGTATATGATGTGGAAATGGATTATCAGGAAAAGATTAATCAGGTAAAAAAAGAATTAAAGGATAATGATGATACTGCTGAGCGTGACAGACTTATCAAAACATACAACAATCTTATTGATGCAAGATATGCCAAAATCACCAAAAATCAGGAGTATATGCCTTATATCAGTACCGGAGATATTGTCAGTGAATATAAAACATCCGACAACCAAAAAGACCTGAGAGAAAATCAGACGGAAATCACAAAAACTGCTATTGAGAATGAAACGGAAAAATATGTAAGCGACAATTCTCTTTCTTCGGATATTTATACTGCAGACCGAAAAGAAGAAACAGACAAATATTTGTCGGATAATTCTCTTGAAGGCGAGAAATATAAGGCAGATAAGCAAACCGAAGCAGACAAGTATGAATCGCTTAACAAACTTAAGGAAAAAGCACTTGACGGTATTGCCAGACATGAAGAATTGCAGGAAAAGATTGACGAAAGAAAATCCAAAGAAAAGCAAAAAGAAATTGAACGTGCCGAGGAGAAAGAAAAGAAAAATAACAATCA
>JAZSJF010000200.1:0-8363 GCA_045534195.1 Clostridia bacterium
ATTGATAAACTACGGTCCGAAGAAGGATATCACAACTCTTAAGTCCACATTTATTACAGGGGAAGAAAATTCTGTTATCCCCAATATGACAAAGAGCAATACTTCTGAAGACACTTCCAAAAAGGATCTTAACATTATTCCCGAAGAAGGAATAGTTGTTGTAGACAACAATGAACTTACAGGAAATTATACCACTAATGTGAAGGGATATGCAGATGTTACTACAGAAGGCGATGTTCTCAAAGTAAATGTTCATACTCTTCCTTCAAGTGACCTTCAGGCAACTGTAGCATTGAAGACTCCTCTCAAAGACATTATCAGACAGAGTGATATCTGCCTTGTTACATTTAAAGCAAGAATTACATCAGGCGGAGATAACGGTGCAGGATATGCAAAGGTCTTTGTACAGAACTCCTCAAACGGTAAGGCGCTTTTCGCAAGAACAAATGTAGGTAAAGAATGGACAGATTGTTATCTTCCTTTCATAGGCATCAAAGATATGAGCAGTATGGGTATAAGATTCGGCGGTATGGTTCAAAAGATTGAAATCAAGGATTTCAAAGTAATCAATTACGGTCCGGACAAAGATGCCAAAACTCTTAAGTCTACCATTATCAAGGAAGAAAATATGGTAGCACCTGTTCTTCCGTAAAATAACAATTGAATAATATACAAAAAGTACATTTAATTTGTAAAGGAGATATATAATGAAAATGAAAAAGTTATTATCACTTGTTTTGTGTATTTCTATGATGATCAGTGTTATATCGGTCAATGCATCTCCGCTTGCTGTTGGCGATGTACTGAATCATCCTACAGATCACAGACCGGTACCTACTCAATTTGAAAAAAGTAAAGATCTTTCTGATTTATACTATTTCCATATGCCGGAAGAAGGCAAAAAGGTTTTTGATACACTTTCAGGCGGTGAAGTTGTAATCAGCGGAGATGATCTCTTTTATGACAAGTCAACTATAGAAGGTAAAGATACATTTGGTATCGTAGAACAGGTAAGTGTTGAAGGTATGCACTTTGACAAAGCACTTCGTTTCACTACATACAAAGTTCCGCCAAAGTGGTCAAACTTCAACTACAGAATATACCCTGATGATTTCGAAAAATTCAAAGATTATAAAGATGGCGACCAGGTTCTTGCAAAAATTTATGTAAGAATGATTTCCGGTGGTGACAGAGATGCTCACACAAGTGCTATATATGCATACTTCTCCGAAAAATCATGGTCAAAACATCACGACGGCACACAGTATCAGAGAATAGAATGTGATACAAACTGGACTGTAGGATATATCCCTGTCACATTGAACCACACATATGGTGCAGCAGGATATGTATTCAGTCTGAACCCTATCTTCTATGAAGGTGTAATGGAAGTAGGCGGACTGGAGATTATAAACTATGGCAGCAAGTACAAATACAAAGATATGCCTCTTAACAACACCCGTTACAAAGGTTGCGAAGAAGACGCACAATGGCGTAAAGATGCCCTTGAAAGAATCGAAAAGATAAGAAAAGGCGATGTGGAAATTACGGTTGTAGACGAAAACGGAGCACCAATTTCTGATGCAGATATCAGTGTGGATATGTACGAACACGAATTTACTTTCGGTGTTGCCGTAACAGAGCAACTTGCTACCGACAAATCATATCGTGAAGGCGCTGTAAAATACTTCAATGCACTTGGAACAGAAGGTTTCTTCCACAAATGGACAGAAAACGACGAAGACAATCCATATTATGATTACTGTGACGCATATATAGATTTTGCAAAGAAAAACGGTCTTACACACGGATTCCACGGACACGCCCTTGTATATGACGGTGGTATGAATGACCGTTGGATGACAGGATACAAAAATGTATACAAAGACAAAGAATTGTCACAAAAAGCAATCAGAGAACATCTTGAATACTTATCAAAAAGATTCCCCGATGTAACACATTGGGATGTTTCAAACGAAGACGGCTCCAGATACGAAAACGGTATGGGAACCACAAACACATTTAAGCAGTACCACGGCAGAGAGGTATTGAAAGACTGGTACAAATGGGCAGATGAACTCTTCCCCAATGCAGAACTTAATTTCGCAGAAGGTTATGACGATGACCCATTGTATGAAGGCGCAAGAAAACCATTCCTTATGTGGGCTTTGGAAAATCTCGAATTCGACAAGATAGCAATGCACGGTCACGTTGGTTACAGAACAACACCTGAAGGCATCATAAAAATTCTTGATGACCTTACAAGTTTCGGCAAAGAAATCAGAATCACCGAGTTTGATACAGCAGGTATTCTTGACAACCAGAACTATCAGGGAAATATTACCAGAGATGCACTTATTATCTACTTCTCTTATCCGCAGATAAACTCCATTCAACTCTGGGGATTCAAGAGTAACAAACCATCTCCCCTTGACCACAGAATTATCTTGAACTCCGACAACACCATAAAACCAAGTGGTCTTGTATATGAAGACCTTGTATACAACAAATGGTGGACAAGAGAAAAAGGAAAGACAAACGCTGACGGCAAATTCAATTTAAGAGCGTATTATGGTGATTATGATATAACAGTTACTCACAACGGTGTAACAAAGGTTGTATCTGTTCCATTACATAAAGGCTATGACAACAAGGTGAAAATCACACTTACATCAGACAACGAAATAAGCGCAGACCTTTACAGAAACGACAACAGTATCTATATGGTAAAGGAATGGAAGGAAGGCGCAGAAAACACATCATACATAGCAGCAGAATATAAAGACGGCAAGATGGTTAATGCGTACCACTCAGGAGATTACACTCAGATTGACGGAAGAAAGTATGTTATCTGCGATTACGAAAAAGAATATCCTGATTCTCAATTGTATGTATTTACCAAAAACAAAGAAATAAAAACGGAATTTGTAAAGTAAAGGAGGAAGATATCTATGAAAAAAGCATTTATTTTGTTAGTGTGCATTATGATGGTTATATCTTCTGCCGTAACATTAAATACATATGCAGCAGATGACATAAAGATTGTTATCGACAATGAAAATCAGTCATATGACCAGATGCCCGTTATTATGAACGACAGAACACTTGTTCCTCTGAGAGGAATATTTGAGGCACTTGGTGCAGAAGTAGACTGGATAGATGCTACAAAAACTATTATCGGTTCCAAAAATGATAAAACCGTTATTCTTCAGGTAGGCAACACAACCGCAAGTATGAACAACAAAAAGGTTACTCTTGATGTATCCCCTACCATTGTAAATTCAAGAACAATGGTTCCCGTAAGATTTGTTTCCGAAGCACTTGGAGCAAATGTAGAATGGGTGGCAGATACACGTACAGTTGTTATAAAAAGTAATGAATTTATAAAAAAAGAACAGGAACAGGATCAGACTCAAAACGGCAAAGTTATATTTGATTCAGGCGAACTTACAAAAAGAACCATAAGAACCATCAACAACAGTGCGGGTACAGAACTTAACTACGTGGACGATAAACTTTATGTAAATATAAAAACACTTCCTGCAAAAGACCTGGATGTAAATGTTACCTTTAAAGCACCGATTGATGCTACCATTAACCAGAGTGATATTTGTCTTATCACATTCAAAGCAAGACTTTTGTCAGGCGGTACAGACGGAATGGGTTACATAAAGGTGTGGGCACAGAATGAAAAAAGCACCAAAGCCCTTTTTGCAAGAACCAAAGTTGGCACAGAATGGACAGAATGTTATCTTCCGTTTATAGGAATTGCAAATATGCAGAATATCGGTATGAGATTCGGCGGAATGGTTCAGGAACTTGAAATCAAAGATTTCAGTGTAATAAATTACGGACCGAAGAAGGATATCACAACACTTAAGTCCACCTTCATCATAGAAGAAAACACAGTTGTGCCAAAAATGGAAAAGAACGATGAACCTGTAATTAACGATGTTGTTTCCGTTCCGGAACTAAATCTTGACAACCTTCCAAAAGGCGGTACATTTGTTGTAGACAACAATCAGTTTATAAAGGATTCCAAAAACTATACCAACAATTTCGCAAATATGAAATTTGAAAACGGAGTTCTTATGGTAGATGTTCACACTATGCCTGACAAAGACCTTAAGGTATACAACAGACTTGACTCAGACATTGCAAGTACCATATCTCAGGGTGATGTATGTATAATGGTGTTTGAGGCAAGATGCACATCAGGCAACGGATATATCAAACCATGGGTTCAGGACGGAAAATCCATTAAGGCATTATTTGCAAAAACATCTGTAGGTAAGGACTGGACCATATGCTATCTCCCCTTTACAGGCAAAAATGACCTTGCCAATGTGGGCTTAAGATTTGGCGGAGAGATTCAGAAAGTAGAAGTAAGAAACTTCAACATAATTAACTACAAAAACTCAATAAATCTTTCAGATTTGCCATCGACAATAATAGAATAGTAAAAAAGCAACGGGTGATGAAAATTTTGTTTTCATCACCCGTATTTTTTATTCAATTACAATTTCAAGCACATTTTCATATCCTTTGTGGAATGCCGTCATTACATTTTGTTCTTTGCCGTTATGTGTTACCTTTACATCATAGTCGCCGTAAAAACCATTTATAACAGCCGTACCGTCTTTATCGGTTTTTGCCTTTGCATCCCGTGTCCACCATTTGTTGTATACAAGGTCGTGGTATGCCTTACCCGAACCGTTTAAGGTCCAGTCATTATTGTACATTGGAGAATAATCTGCATAAAGTGAGCCCTGCCAGAATCCCCAGAACAAAAATCCGTCCATATTTTCTTCACTGAATGCAGCGATTATTGCATCTCTTGTAAAGTTTGCCTGGAATACTGAATCAAACACATTACAGGAATACTCTGTTACTTTAAGTCTTTTTCCGTAAGTTTCTCTCAGATTCTTATAGAAATCCACCATTTCTGCAGGTGTTCTGAAATAGTTGTCATAATGTGACTGAAGTCCTATACCGTCATAGTCGATTTTAAGGTCTTTGAATATATTGAGAATATCCTTAAATCCATCCTGCCATGCACATATTGCCTCGTTATAATAAAGGTCTGTTCCGGGCTTTGAAGATGCTCTTGCCTGATTGAACCAGTCAATCATTATTTCATTTCCGTGGATTTTTCTGAATGCATCACAACTCATAAGTTCGTTTACTACATCCCAGTCGCATACATCATCATAAAAATCCTTTGCTATTTTGTCTATGTGCTTATTACTCTTTTCCATAAGCACATCTTTGTTGTTGAGAGTAGTTTCCTCAAACATATGAGGAGGTACAAGGTTTGAACCGCTTTCTGTAGCACCCTTTTCCCATATCATAGCGTGTCCTCGGATGTTTTTTATACCGCAATCCTTGATAGCATCCACCTGAAGCCTTGAACTACCCGGTTTTTCCTCATAAGGAGCCCATTTCATAGCGTGTTCCACAACTGCGGAATTAAAACTTTGATTTATGTGCTTTCTGTATTCTTCGTTTACAGTTACCTGACCGTTGATTGCAGTACCAAACTGAAATTCGTGTTCAAACATATCAAGTTCAACCTCTGCATCAGGTACTGCCTTTCCGTCTTTGTCTTTTAGTACAACAGTGAAATCTCCTTTTCTTATATTGTCTATTCTTTCAAAGGCTTCCTTTCTCCATTTTGCTCCTTTTTCAAGTTCAGGAAAATCATTTCCCGTAGAAGGAAGAGATGCTCTGTCGTATTCCGTGCCGAAATTGAGGATTTCAAATCCGCCTATTTCTACAACCTGCTTATAAAAACCGGGGCGTATTCCGATACTTGTAGTATTTTTCTGCGGATCAAATGGCATATATATCATCTTCCACTCAGATCCTGCATATGCCGCATCAAAAACTGATTTTCTGAATTTACCTGATTCAAGTTCCTCTATCTGCACCTGAATCTTACCTATACCTGCATCATCTCCGCCTGATACCGTTCTCATTCTGAACGCAAGAAGAAGAACCTCATTCTTTGCAATACCGTCACCGGGATTCTTTTCGGGAGTGGCAGAAGATTTCACAATAAAATGTCCCGTGTTTTCGGGAGTGGTTTCACAGGTTATGCGAAGTGCTCTGTCAAAGGATTGTCCTTCCACATTTACCACTTCATATTTTCCGTAGGTTTCGCCTTTTACAGAAAATTCCTTCAGAAATTCATCATTGTCACACACAAGTTCTGCTTTTGATTTAAGTTCATTATATTGCTTTTCCTGTTCTTCAATGGAAGGTCTTTCTTCGTGATATATATCATCATATGAAGATGACAGTTCAAAATCTGTCATCACATCCCTGTGATGAGTACTTTTTAATGTTGCCATTCCCTTCTTTGTTCCCTTATATCCGTCGGAATAAACCGTAACACATCTTTCATCACCAAACCAGTTCACTTCACAGTTAAGTGATTCCGCAATAAATCTTAAGGGAACATATGTTCTTGAATTAATTACAGTTGACGGCACATCAAGATTCTTTTGTATACCGTTTATATAAGCATCCTGATTTCCAACAGTGAGAACAATCTTTTTTGTATCATTTTTTCCCGTAACAGTTTTTGAAGCATCATCCCAGGAAATCTCCATCCCGAGAGTTTCAAACACACCTCTCATAGGTACGAGAGTTCTTCCGTCACGGATATATGGCATAGAATCAAATGTTTTTTCTTCACCGTCTATTATAATTTTTATTTCTTCTGCACCATATGACACTTCAAAAGTACAAAGTGAAAAAATCATAACAAGAACCAATACCGCAGATATAAGTTTTTTCATTTCATTTCCCTCCGAGATTACCAGATTATCTTTATTGTATTATATCAACTGTTATGACATAAAGAAATGGCTAATATAAACTTTGTTCAGACAAAATTGCACAAAGCATAATAAACATTGACATTTATACTATACGATGTTATCATAAATTCGGGATGTTAACAACAGATTTTCAAACAAAATTTACTTTTTTGTCACCGAAACAGTATCGAAACATACAATCAAAAGGAAATCACCATATGAAAAAACAACCAATTTCAAAAACAAGAAAAATATACTTCATAAGACTATGGGCAAGGGTTGCAATCCTTATTGCCCTGATTTGTATGTATTTTTTCAAAGAATCTTATTTTTATATTGCAGACGGGATGAAGTTTTTTGAATACTTTTCACCCCTGCACATACTGTGGGGTATATGGATATATGATATGATTCTGCAACTTATTCCGATTAAGGCTCACATATCCATCGGCTCACAAAAAGTATTTCAGTCATTGTTTGTGCCGATAAAAGAAAAAATAAACAAAGAAAATCTGATTAAGTATATAAAGGATACTACAGATTCCGCATACAAGGTGATGGTTATATGGATTACTCTTACAATAATTGTAAGCATATTGCATCTTAAAGGGATACTTTCCGTTTCACATATGGTATTATTATCCGCATTCTTCTATGTATGCGACCTTATATGTGTGCTTATATGGTGTCCTTTCAGACTTATAATGAACAACAAGTGCTGTACCACCTGCAGAATATTCAACTGGGATCATCTTATGATGTTTCTGCCTGTGATTTCGGTAAACAGTTTCTTTTCGTGGACACTTGTTATCTTCTCTGTCCTCATCTGGCTTGTGTGGGAGATATGCGTGTTTACCTATCCCGAAAGATTCTGGGAAAACAGTAATATGGCACTTAAGTGCAGTGAATGTACAGACAAACTGTGTACACAGTATTGCAGAAAACTTAGAAAAAAGAGTGAGGAAAACTGATTATGAATGTATATGATTTTGACAAAACAATATTTGACGGAGATTCTACGGCCAAATTCTATATCCATTGTCTTAAGAAATATCCTTCAATTATTACCCTTGCCCCATCGCTTATATGTGCATTTTTAAGTTATAAACTGTTTAACAAAAAGACAAAAACACAGTTTAAAGAAGTAATGTACCGATTCGTCACAAAGATTCCTGACATTGACAAAGAGATAGAAATCTTCTGGGACAAAAACATTTCGGGGATAAAGGCTTTTTATTCACAAACAAGACAGGAAGATGACCTTATCATATCTGCATCACCTGAATTTCTCATATTTCCCATTTGCGAAAGAATCGGAATCAGAAATATGATGGCATCAAAAGTGGACAAATTTACAGGTAAATATGAGGGAGAAAACTGTCACGGACAACAAAAGGTAATCAGATTCAAAAAAGAATACGGCGAAACCGAAATACAGAAGTTTTATTCCGATTCATACATCGATACCCCTCTTGCACTTATAGCAAAGGAAAGTTATATGGTATTCGGCGAAGAAATAAAACCATGGGTATTCAAAAA
>JAZSJF010000105.1:0-3293 GCA_045534195.1 Clostridia bacterium
TTTGTAGGTTGGCAGTGGTTCAAGTATATGGACAATGATCCCGCATACCCCCAAAATCATTATTCAAACATAAATGCTAATAAAGGTATCATAACCCGTGAATACAAAACCTGGGATACATTCCTTTCGCATATGAAAGAAATAAACATTAATACATATTCGCTTATTGAGTATTTCGATAAATAAGGAGGAAAAATGAAAAAATTAATATCATTGTTTCTGGTGCTTTCTTTGTTAATATGTTCATTTCCGTTAACTATCTTTGCAAGAGAAGTTCTTATGGTGCAAAATGCAGACGGATTTGAAAACTATGCCGAAGAAAAGTCATTTTCTGCATCTTCAGGGTTATACCGTGCATTCGGAAATTATTCCAATTCACCCAGAATAAGTACAGAAGTGGTATATGAAGGCAACAAGTCTTTGTGTATGAGTAATATAAGCCACACATCTGCATCATTGAAGATTCTTAATTTTCTTCAGAGAAAGATTACAACATCAGATGTAGGAACTACTTTCAATATTTCATTTATGCTTTATCCTGACAAGACAAAGGGAGTATATGCATCAAAGGGAGAAACTCCCGAGGCGTGCACACCCTTTACTCAGGAACAACTGGACAAAACAGTATCCACCGAATTCAGACTTTTGCTTGCAGGTCCTGACGGACAGAATTATAAGTACCGTCAGGGATACAATACATCAGGCAAATATCTGGAATTTGATGCAAAGTGGAATGAATGGAACAAGGTGGAATTTACTTACACCGTTACAGAAGAATTCCTTGATAACGGTTCTTTGGAAGAAAAAACCAATCCATATATAGATTCCTTAAGACTTATTCAGAGCGGTGTGAATTTCAGTATAAATGAGGGAATTGCAAACACCTATTATGTAGACAATTTCTCTGTTACCGCTCTTCAGACCGTCAGTGAAACAAAGGTAAAAACAAACCGTTTTGATAATCTGGAAAGTTATCAAAACGGCAAAACCTTTACTTCAGACTCAGGTCTTTACCGTGCTTTCGGCGGATATTCCAACTCTCCAAAACTTACAGAAGACAAAGCATATGACGGAAATAAATCAATTCTTATGTCAAAAATCTCACATACTTCTGCATCTATGAAGGTGCTTAACTTCCTTCAGAGAGAGATTACAAAGGATGATGTGGGAAAGACATTCAGGATTTCCTTTATGATGTACCCTCTGAAAAGTGCAGGGGTATACCGTTCAATAGGAGAAACGCCCCAGCAGTGTACACCTTTTACACAAGAGGAACTTAATGAGTCTGAGGGAACACAGTTTAAGATTATATTTGCAGGTCCTGACGGCCAGAATTATCAGTTCAGACAGGGAAGCACAGATTCTCTGCATATAAGAAAGGTATTTGTACCATGGGACGAGTGGACAGAAGTAACCGTATATTACACAGTTGAAGAAAAGTATCTTGATAACGGTTCCAATGACAGTCTTTCAAATCCTTATATAAATTCATTCCGTATAATGCAGAGTGAAAATGATTTCACTGTAAATCAGGGGATTTGCAACAGTTACTATTTTGACAGTTTGTCTGTTACAGAAGTGGATGCAAAACTTGAATATGCAAGAAACGGCGAAAAAATTTATGTCAAAACAGAATATCTGCAGTCAATACGGAATGATATTGCAAGGACTGTAGTGTCAGAATATGATGATAGAGGCAGACTTCTTAGTGCCAAGGTAGGACCTAAGGTAAATACAGGTTTTCAGGCGAAAAGCAGAGAAATGTCAATTATGGAGTATAAACAGAAAAAAGCAGATTCTGAAATTTATGCTACAGTACTCACCGGAGTGGGTATAACTCCTGCAATTACAAGGATGAAAATCGGAAAAAGACTTCCCGGATACGGGTTTGTTACTGAAGAAGATGCAATAAAAAGAGCAAAGGAAATGCTTGCATCATCAACGGCGGATTATAAGGATGCCATTGATTCAAAAACGGGATTTGATAAGGAAAATGCATATTATTTCCCGATAGTGGATACATATTTTGATCCGAAAAGCACTTCCCGGTCAAACCACACGACTACTACTGTTCTTGTAAACAAAAACCGCTACGGTGCGCTTAAGTTTGATATATCAAATCAGAATGCAAAGTCTGTCAGTCATGCATATGTGGGACTGTATACATTTAATCTCAGTCAGGGCGGTGTATGTGATATATATGCCCTGAGCGGTGAAGAATGGGATGAAACATCAATATATTCCAATCTTCCATCTGCGGGAAGCAAACTTGCTTCTGTCAACGTGGAATATCCGGGGGTTGTATACTATTTTGATGTAACATCTGCTATAAACAGTGCATTGGCAAAAGGACAGTCAACTATAAGTTTTTTGATAAAAACATCATCCGCTGATGTGAAATTCCAGTCCCTTGAAGGTACACAAAAATCCTTCAAACCTCAACTTATTCTTGAGGGACTTGGTCTTGAAGCAGGAAGCAAAAAAGTTTCACGATACGATTACTCAAATTACATTGATGTAATGAAGAGAAAGAAAACACCAAATGATAATTTTGAAAAGACACCAACCCGTGTAATGAGTTCTCTTAAGGATTATACACCTGTTACAAAGATGCCGTCACTTTCAAAATACGGCGGATGGATAGACGGCGGAAAGTATGAAGCCACAGGATTTTTCCGTACAGAAATGATAGACGGCAGATGGTGGATAATAGATCCCGAAGGATACAAACTTATATATATGGCTGTAACAGGTGTTTCCATAGGAACCGCTACAGAAATAACCAAAACTGCATTTGAAAATACATACGGAACCAAAGAAAACTGGCAGACAAGAATTCACGATGAATTAAGACAATACGGATTCAATTCCGCAGGTTCATGGTCAAGTGTAGAGACACTTCTTACATCGCCTGAGTCTGTTACACCGCTTAATGTGGTAGGCTTCAATAAGTCTTTTATACATACTTATGACAAAGCAACGGAAGACAATATGATGAATGTATTTGATCCTCAGTTTGAAGATGCTTGTATGAGTTATGCAAAGATAAATATAGCACCATATGCAGACAGTCCTTATGTAATCGGGTGGAACACAGACAACGAACCGATAGCAAACAACAATATGCTTATGGCATATCTTAGTTGTGATCCGCATGTTGACTGGAATGTGTACAATTACTATACCGCCTGGGAATGGCTCAAATCCCGTCATGGTGACAAAGTAACCGTTGATGATGTGACGGATGAAGACAAAAACGACTGGGTGGAATTTGTATATGACAGATATATGAA
>JAZSJF010000124.1:0-3275 GCA_045534195.1 Clostridia bacterium
AGACAATTTTCATTTTCACCTCCTTGGCTCACAGAACGACCTGGCTACGATCCGACTTTATCTGCCGGTAATATACCTTGACGAAAGTTTCGCCGCCGCAACAATAGCCTTGTCAGAAATCATCACCTGATGGTGTTCTTCGTATTTCGGTCTGATACCCTTCAGGATTTCGATGGTTTCTTCCACTGTAGGTTCACCTACGATAATAGGTTGAAATCGTCTTTCAAGTGCCGAGTCTTTTTCAATATTCTTTCTGTATTCATTAAGGGTGGTTGCACCGATAATCTGCAGTTCTCCTCTGGCAAGGAGAGGTTTCAGGATGTTTGCCGCATCCATTGCACCTTCAGCAGCACCTGCACCCACAATTGTATGCACTTCGTCTATGAAGAGTATAACTGATTTATCTTTTTTTACATCATCAAGGGCTTTTTTGATTCTTTCTTCAAATTCACCTCTGTATTTGGTTCCTGCAATCATTGATGATAAATCAAGAGAGAATACTTTTTTGCCCTTAAGTGTTTCGGGCACATTTCCCGATACAATTTTTTGTGCAAGGCCTTCTGCAACGGCAGTTTTTCCCACACCGGGTTCACCTATAAGACAAGGATTGTTTTTTGTTCTTCTCGAAAGAATCTGTATTACCCTTTCTATCTCGGAGTCCCTTCCGATAATCGGATCAAACTTTCCTTCCGACGCAACTTTTGTAAGGTCTGTGCCGAATCCTTCCAGGTTTTTGATGTTGCCTGAGTGATGAGTTTCCTTTCTTTCCCGGTGAGTGTCTTTTGCAAACATATCCGATGCAAGAAGATTCATATCCAGTCCCAGTTCCAGAAGGATTCTCAATGCCACGCTTTCTCCTTCTTTTAAGATTGCAAGTAAAATGTGTTCGCAACCGATATGCGCTTCGCCCATTCTTCTTGATTCGCCAAAACTTAATTCAAGTATCTTTTTGCTTCGCGGTGTAAGAGGAAGATTTTTTTCCTGAGAAGATACATTTGTATCACCGGGTGCTGTGTATTCCTCTATTTTTTCACATACATTGTCATATGTGATTTTTTGATTTGCAAGTGCCTGAGCGGCAGTGTTGTTTCTCTCTCTGAGGATACCTGCAAGGATGTGTTCTGTTCCCACATAGCCGTGTCCCATGGAAGCGGCAGTTTCGTGGGAAAGATTAAGAGCATCTCGTGCATTCTGATTAAATCTCGATTCCATAGTCAATCATCCTTTCAAAATTAAATATTTTCTTTGATATATCCTGCTCTCATACTGTCTCTTTCCTGAGGTGTGAGAGCCTTTTGTGCAATATGTTCGATGTGATTAGGTCTTGCTTCGATAAGCAGTTTTGTAAGAGTTTTTATACTTACATTATCAATTATACCCAATGATACCCCAAGTCTTACATAAGAAAGACATTCCATCATTTCGTTTGAATCCATCAGGGTAGCATATTTAAGTGTACCCAGTGCTCTCATTACTTTGTTTTCAATATTCAGTCTGTCATCTCTTATAACCGTATTTCTCAGTTCTCTTTCTTTGGAAATGATTTCTGTCAGGATGTCTTTCATTTTTTTGAGTATTTCTTCTTCCGATTCACCAAGGGTTCTCTGGTTTGAAATCTGGAAGATGTGTCCCTTTGATTCGGTACCTTCGCCATAGATTCCTCTTACTGCAATACCCATTTTTGAAAGTGCACCGAATAGTCCCTTTGCCATACCTGTCTTTACCAGTGCAGGGAGATGAACCATAAAGGATACTCTCATTCCCGTTCCGAGATTTGTAATGCAGGATGTGAGAAATCCGTATTTTTCGCTGTATGCATATTTTGTATTTTCTGCAATGCAGTCATCGGTTTTTGAAATAACATCATATGCTTTTTCCGGTTCAAACCCGGGATACATACACTGAATTCTCAGGTGATCCTCCTCATTTGCCATTATTGATACCCTTCCGTCACCGGATACAAACATTGCTCTTTCTTTGTCGCCTGAAATCATCTTGGGGCTTAAGTAATATTCTTCCACAAAGACGCCTTTTTGTGTATCGGGCATATCCGAGAGATTGTATTTTTCAAATCCGTAACTTACTCTTGAAAGAGAATCTTCCACAGTGTCTACTACTTTTTTTGCATCTGAAGAAGACATTTTTGAAGGGAAGGGGATGCCCCGGAGATTTCTTGCAAGGCGGATTCTTGTGCTTATTACGATATCATCCTGATACCCTGATTCCAGATACCATTTATTCATTTGTCTTCCCCTCCAGTGCTTTGATTTCATCTCTTATTTTTGCCGCTTCTTCGTATTTTTCCTCGCTGATTTTTTGTTTAAGGTCGGCTTTGAGTCTGAGGATTTTTTCTTCTTTTTCTCTTTTTTCGTTATCTTCTTTTGATGCGGTTTTTCCTTTGTGAGTTGTACCTGACTGAATGGATGAAAGCATTGATTCTATTTTTGAATCAAACTTTTCGTAGCATTTTTCGCATCCGATAAGTCCGGTTTTTCTGAATGATTCAAAATCTGTACCGCATTGTGGACATACCTGAATCGACTGAGTGTGCGCCTGGGACATCCCTATGCCCAAAAATTCATTGAGAATAGAACCGAAATCAAATGAATCGTGAAAACTTTCACTGTATCCCAAAGTATTTGCACACTGAGGGCAAAGGTATATTTCGTGCATTTCACCGTTTATGATTTCCTTGTAGTGAAAAGCAGCATTTCTCTTTTTGCAATGTGAACACAACATATAAATTCCTCCTTCAAATGTTTGTTATATAAGACTCATAAGGATTTTTTTGAATATATTTGCCCTTATGGCATTTCGTGAGAGCATATTGGGTATTATTCCCAGCGCGGAATCAGAGCAGGCAGCCATAATGATTTTTCCTGTTTCCTTTGATATGATTCTGTCGGATATGAGATTATTAAGTATTGCGCACACGGTTTCGGCATCAATGGTGCGGCCGATTGTGTTGACTATGTGCATAAACATATCTCCCTCGGGGACAACTACCTTTGATATCTTGATATATCCGCCTCCGCCTCTCTTACTCTCTACAATATAACCTCTTTCGTTTGTAAATCTTGTCGAAATAACATAGTTAATCTGGCTTGGAACACATCCCAGTGTGTTTGCCAGTTCGTTTCTCTTAAGTTCTATTTGTGCTTCTTCACCAAGACTGTCGATAATGAAACTCTCTATCAGATCGCTTATTTTCATTTCTTGCCGCCTCCTTATGTATTTGTATAGATTAATCAAATTTGACTTTGACTTTCTTTGAC
>JAZSJF010000175.1:0-2457 GCA_045534195.1 Clostridia bacterium
GCAAAACAGTGTCCATGTGTATCTGATCAGTTTGATGCTCCACAGGGTGTGCCAATCTCTGCTATGGTATTCGGCGGAAGAAGAGCAACAACTGCTCCATTGGTATATCAGACATACAGCTGGAATCACGGGGGGTTTGTAGGTGCTACAAAGGCATCTGAAACAACTGCTGCAGCAAGAGGTGCTGTAGGTGTTCTCAGACGTGACCCAATGGCTATGAAGCCATTTATCGGTTACCATGTTGGTGATTACCTTGCTCACTGGGTAAAAATGGGTAAAAACATTCCAAACCCACCAAAGATTTTCCATGTTAACTGGTTCAGACAGGACGAAAACGGCAACTTTATGTGGCCCGGATTCGGTGAAAATATGAGAGTTCTTGAATGGATTGTTAAACGTTGCAAAGGTGAAGTTGATGCAAGAGAAACTGCTATCGGTTACCTTCCAAATGTTGAAGATATCAATGTTAAAGGTCTTGATATCGACAATGCTACTATGGAAAGACTCTTGAGAGTTGAAGAAACATGGAAAGAAGAAGTTCCCGGTATGGGAGAATTCTTCTCAACATTTGAAGGCAGACTTCCAAAAGAAGTTGAAGATGAACTTGATGCTTTGGAAGCAAGACTCAACAAATAAGATTTATATTTTCATTAATATACCGTCAGGGATTATCCCCGACGGTATATTTTTTTTTATATATAATAATTTGTCATAATAATATTCTTCTTACAATACAATATTATTACTCATATATAAACGGGAGTTGAAATATGTATGCCTGTCAGGGCAAAGAAACTGATTTTGATTGTTTTACCCGTAGTGATGACAGTTTTATTGATTGGATATCTTATATACATTTTAAATTACGGCAAAATTTACACCGGAGTAAAAATACTGAATGTATCGGTAGAAAAAGAGAAAACCGATTCAGTTGTAAATATCATCAGAGAGAAATTTCCCTGTGACGGGCAGAATATTATTTTTGAATACAATGATAACACATTTTCTTTGCCCCTTGATGAATCGGGGGTTGGAATTGATTATCAAAAAACCGCAGATTCGGCATATAATTACGGAAAAGAAGGGAACATTTTCAGACGGATAAAGGACATTTCGGTATCTTTCACAAAGGGAGTAAGTATTCCGGTGGAGATTTCCTTTGATATAAACCGTCTTGAAAAAGTGATGAAACAGAATCTTGCCGATTTTATAGCCAAAAATACTGACAACACATTTGAACTCACCAATGACAAAATATCCGTCACCAACGGCAAAGAGGGAATGGGGATAGATATGGGAGCCCTTGTAAGTGAGATTCGAAAAAACCTTTCCAAATACGATATGTATACTCCCAACAAAGTGAAAATATCTATGACAAAACCAAGTCATATATCCTACGACACACTGAAAAGCCTTTTTGAATCAGAAAAAAAGGATTTTGAATATTATAAAAAAGACGGCAGATTTATGTATACACCTTCGGTGGTCGGCGTGTCTATTGATAAATCGGAGTGTGAAAAAATCCTTATGGATAACAAAACCAATGATTTACCCTATCAGATTCCCGTAAAGATTACATATCCCGAAAAAAACCTTAAATTTTTTTCTGACAACTACATTATAGATACTCTGGGTAGTTTTTCTACCGTGTACAACAGTTCAAATGTTCCCAGAAGTGAAAATATCCGTATTGCATCGCTAAAAATCAACGGTTGTCTTATAGAGCCGGGAGGAGAATTTTCTTTCAACAAAGTTGTGGGAAAAAGGGATGAACAAAGCGGTTTCAAAACGGCAAAAGTCTATCAGTCAGGGGAAGTGGTAGACGGTGTGGGCGGCGGTATATGTCAGGTGTCAAGCACGCTTTTTAATGCAGTGCTTTTTGCAGATCTGGAGATTGTAAAGAGAACAAACCATTCTATGCCCGTATCCTATGTATCTGTGGGAAGAGATGCAACAGTTTCTTATGACTATATAGATTTTGTATTCAGAAACAATAAATCCTATCCCATAAGGATAGATTGCTATGCGTCAAACGGAAATATTACCTGCTCTGTAATGGGGATAAATGAAGATAATAAGACTGTAGAAATCACTACGGAAATTATAAAGAAGATTCCATACGGCACAAAAACAAAGAAATCATCCAATCTGTATACAGGAAGTACAAAGGTGATTAAACCCGGGCAGGAGGGTGTGAGAGTAAATACATATAAGACCGTAAGTATAAACGGCGTAAAAACCGAAAGGCAGTGGGTGTGCGAAAGTTAATATACTCCCGTTGATGCTTTGGTTGAAGTAGGTACAAAAAAGAAACCTCCAGTGAAGATAGCACCGCCAAAACCTGAAGCAAAAGAAGAGAATTCTGATAATAACAAGGATAAAAAAATAGTGCAGTATCCGTTGCCTCGCTAATGTAACAAAAATTCGCATATGTGTTGACATTATTTGTCTGCAGGG
>JAZSJF010000164.1:0-3007 GCA_045534195.1 Clostridia bacterium
GTAAGCTCCCCGTTGAATTGGTGGAAATAACAAACAACTTTTTTGGCGAAAATATAATCGTAACAGGGCTTATTTGCGGAAGCGATATTGTAAGTCAGCTAAAAGACCGTGACCTTGGAGAAGAGATACTTCTCTGTGACAATATGATAAAGGACGGTACAGAGCTTTTCCTTGATGATTATACAGTGTCAATGGTAGAAAAGGAACTTGGGGTAAAAGTGGTCCTTGTTGCCAATGACGGATGGGATTTCGTAGAAAGTGTAATGAGATAAAGGAGGTTTGGCTATGTCAAAACCAACATTTGCTATAGTAGGCAGACCGAATGTAGGTAAGTCTACATTGTTTAACAAAATAATAGGTCAGAGAATATCCATTGTAGAGGATACTCCGGGAATCACCCGTGACAGAATATATGCTCAGGGAGAATGGAGAAACAAAAAGTTTACTCTTATTGATACCGGCGGTATTGAGCCAACCAAGGATGATGTGATTCTCACACAGATGGCTGCTCAGGCAAACATTGCCATAGATATGGCAGATGTTATTGTATTTATGGTGAATCTTCAGGACGGGCTTAC
Organism: Clostridia bacterium; assembly: GCA_045534195.1. Lineage (GTDB taxonomy): Bacteria > Bacillota > Clostridia > UMGS1810 > UMGS1810 > SIG435. Next base: position 579 of record JAZSJF010000164.1, read on the forward strand.
TGCAACGGATATGGACATTGCCGCAATGCTTCAGAAATCCAAGAAGCCTATTGTGGTAGTATGCAATAAGGCCGATACCCCCGGGGAAATACCTATGGAATACTATGAGTTTTTTAATCTCGGACTTGACGAACCACTTCTTGTGTCAAGTGTTCACGGTATGGGAGTGGGGGACCTTCTTGATAAGATGTATTCCTATGTGAATTTTGAAGAATATGAAGAAGCAGAAGAAGACATTATCAAGGTAGCAGTTATAGGTAAGCCTAATGTGGGTAAGTCATCTCTTATAAACAAAATTCTCGGTGAAAACAGAGTAATCGTATCAAATATTGCAGGCACAACAAGAGATGCCATTGATACAGAATACGAAAGAGACGGGCAGAAATACATCTTTGTAGATACTGCCGGAATGAGAAAAAGAGGTAAGATTGATGAAACTGTTGAGCGTTACAGTGTTATCAGGTCATTAGCCGCAATCGACAGATGTGATGTTGTGCTTATGCTTATTGATGCCACAGAAGGCGTAACCGAACAGGATACAAAGATTGCAGGATATGCCCATAATGAAGGTAAGGCATGTATTGTAGTTGTAAACAAATGGGACCTTGTAGAAAAGGAAACCAACACTATGAAAAACTACAAAACAGATATTTTGAACGGTCTTCCTTTTATGCAGTATGCACCGTCGGAGTTTATTTCTGCAATGACAGGCTCAAGAATAGACAGACTCTTTGATATGATAAAATATGTAAATGCGCAGAATGCTATGCGCATCCCTACAGGTGTCCTGAACGATGTGCTAAATGAAGCCATTACAAAGGTTCAGCCTCCGTCAGATAAGGGAAAACGACTCAAAATTTATTATATCACTCAGGCATCTACAAGACCGCCTACATTTATTCTCTTTGTAAACAGTAAGGACCTTGCACATTATTCATATGTGAGATATATAGAAAATCAGGTGAGAGAAACCTTCGGTCTTTCAGGTACTCCTGTAAGATTTATCGTAAGAGAAAGAGGAGAGAAGGACAATGGATAAAATTATGCTTATAGCGGCAGGACTTATTGCATATCTTATAGGTAGTATATCCACCTCAATAATCGTATCAAAGATTATGGGCGGTATAGATATAAGAAAGTACGGAAGCGGAAATGCAGGTGCTACAAATACCCTCAGAACTCTCGGCAAAAAAGCAGCACTGTTTGTACTTCTCGGCGACTTGTTCAAGGGAATTATAGCGGTACTTATTGCAGGAATTATAGCAAAAGCATTTGAATATGATGTACTTCTGTTTCAGTGTGTTGCAGGATTTATGGTTGTGATGGGACACAACTATCCCGTGTATTTCGGATTCAAAGGCGGAAAGGGTGTACTTACTTCCTTTTCTGTAGTCCTTATTCTTGACTGGAAGATTGCTTTGCTTCTTCTTTTATGTGAAGCGCTGGTTATAGCGATATGGAAGATGGTATCACTTGGCTCCTGCATTGCGGCAATAGCGTTTATGATACTTTCTTTGGTACTCAGAGGCTCTGATACTTATTTTGTGGTATTGAGTTTTGTATTAAGTATCATTCTCATATACCGTCACAGATCAAATATCGGAAGAATAATCAAAGGCGAAGAATCTAAACTCAAATTTTAGTAAGGAGGAGTTTTTGTGGTAAATATAGCGGTAATCGGCTCAGGTGGATGGGGAACGGCAGTTGCTATCCATCTTGATGGCAAAGGTTATGATGTGACACTCTGGTCCTGGAAACAGGAAGAATGTGACAATATCCTCCGTGACGGAGAAAACAAAGAATTTCTTCCGGGAGTCAAAGTGCCCGATACAATAAAACTTACAAGTGATATTTCCTGTGTGAAGGATAAAGACCTTGTGGTGCTTGTATCACCGTCAAAGGTTATAAGACAGACTGCACACTCTATGGCACCTTATATAACAGAGGGAACACCGGTGGTTATTCTTTCCAAAGGTATTGAGGATGAAACACTTATGACTCTCTCTCAGGTTGTGGAAGAGGAAATCCCCCAGGCAAAGGTTGCAGCACTTTCGGGGCCATCTCATGCAGAGGAAGTGGCAAGAAAGATTCCTACTACCTGTGTGGTGGCTTGTGAATGTGAAGAAACTGCAAAATTTATACAGAATATATTTATGTCGGAGAATTTCCGTATATATACAAATACCGATGTTCTTGGAGTAGAACTGGGCGGTGCACTTAAGAATGTAATTGCTCTTTGTGCAGGTGTTACTGACGGAATCGGTTTTGGTGACAATACAATTGCTGCACTTATGACAAGAGGTATAAAGGAAATTGCCCGTCTTGGAGTTAAGATGGGAGCAAATGCAGAAACATTTTACGGACTTGCGGGTATAGGTGATCTGATTGTTACCTGTACAAGCAAACATTCCAGAAACCGTCGTGCAGGT
>JAZSJF010000287.1:0-3455 GCA_045534195.1 Clostridia bacterium
GCACCGTTCTGTGTTTTGATAGCGGCAAGATAACCGAAATAAAGCCACTGAACGGCCTCTCTGGCATCCTTTGCAGGCTTTGAAATATCAAACCCGTAACTTCTTGCCATAATCTTCATATCTTCAAGGGCGTTTATCTGAAGAGCCACTTCTTCTCTCAGTCTGATTACGTGGTCTGTCATAGCACCTTCAAGAACAGAAAGGTCTTTGCGCTTAGCCTCAATAAGAGCATCCACACCATAAAGTGCCACTCTCCTGTAGTCACCTACAATTCTTCCTCTGCCGTATGAGTCAGGAAGACCTGTGATGATTTTGTTGTGACGGGCACGTTTCATCTCAGGGGTATATGCATCAAATACGCCCTGGTTGTGTGTACGTGAATATTCATTGAATATCTTTTCAAACTTAGGGTTTGCCATATATCCGTTGGTTTCACAAGCCTTGATAGCAAGTTTAATACCGCCAAACGGCATAAATGCTCTCTTTAACGGTTTATCTGTCTGAATACCAACAACCTTTTCGAGGTCTTTGAGTTCGGGATCTATGTATCCCGGTGCATATGCAGTAAGAGTGGAAACAACTTCTGTTTCTATATCAAGAATATCGTTTTTGGCTCTCTCTTCTTTCTGCAACTTCTGTAAAGCAGTCCAGAGTTTGTCTGTTGCTTCCGTAGCATCTGCAAGGAAAGATGAATCTCCGTCATACACGGTGTAATTTTTCTGAATGAAATCTCTTGTGTTGATTTCTTCTTTCCAGATTCTGCCTTCGAATCCGTTCCATTGTTCAAAATTCATCATAATACCATATCCCTTTCGTCCGTCGGAATGAACTACAGTGTCTTTACGGACAGCCGACACCGACCAAAAACGCCCACATACAAAAAATGCATACAGGCGAATATATTTCTACAAAAAATACCATTTTGCGGTACATTGCATATTGTATCATACAAAAATTGCTATGTCAATATATTGTGTATATTTTTTATGTTAAATTTATAACAAACACAATATATTGTTGTTATAGCATTTCCGAAAACAGTACACTTATGTGTGAAGAATCCATATTTGTGTATATATATGATTCTCTGTACACCCCGTCTTCTATGGTAACAAGGCGAAATTCATCATCACACTTTGATTCCCATGATACTTTTGGAAAAAGTGTAACTCCCATTCCCTTTTTCATATACTCCACTATATAATGTGTATCGTTACATTCTACGGCAATGCGCGGTACACTACGGCAATCGGAAAAAAGTTTATTGAAATTATCTCTCAGGCTTGTACCTTCGGGCAAACATATAAACTTCTCTTCCGAAAGTTTCTTAAGACTTACTGAATTCTGAATGGAGAGAGGATTGCTTTTCGGCACTGCCACACACAGTTCTTCTTTTATCAGAAGTCTTTTGGTGAATCGGTCTGTGTTTATAACATTATCAGTAACTATAATGTCATAATCAGAGTATGAAGAAATTCCACCGCAGTTTTCGTGGACAATGGTAAATGTCACTTCGGGATATTTGTTTTTGAATTCCATTATGGATTTATTTACTTTAGAACGGTTTGTAAGAAGCAAAAGACGGATTTCTCCCGACGGAAGAGATGAATACTCAAGCATCCGTGCCTTTGCCTTCTTCAACTCCCTTTCGCATTTATCCAGAGCAGTCGAAAATATTCTTCCGCATTCATTGAGTTTAAGACTGTTTGCACTGCGGTCAAACAATTCTGTGCCAAGTTCCTTTTCAAGTTTTTTGATAGCCACAGATACACTGGATGCAGGTACATAAAACTCCTTTGCGGTATGTGATATGTTTTCGCTTCTTGCAACATTCTGAAAATATTTAAGTTGAAGTATTTCCATATTTATTCCTCCCGTTATTGTTTCTGAAATTATTATACACACAAATACAATATATTTCAAGATATGCTTACCCTATAAAAGCATATTCTTTACGAAACGGTAACGCGATGATATAATACAAAAAAACAAATGAGGTATTCAATATGAAAAAAGGAATTATGTTCTCACTTATTACTGCATTACTGTTTGTGACACTGGAGCCGGTGAGCAAACTTATCGCAAACTCCGTCAACCCATATGCAATAACCTTCTGGCGATTTCTCATAGGCTCGGTAATCCTTGTGATACCCGCAACATTGAAAATCAAAAAAGAAAAAATAAAAATCACCCCAAAAGATATCCTTATTATGACAGGATTGGGGATTATGTTTATATGTATAAGCATGGTCACACTGCAGATAGCAGTAAAAAAAGCAGATTCACCATCTCTTATCGCAATTATCTTTTCGGCAAACTCAGTGTTTACCATTCTGTTTTCTTTTGTACTCGTAAAAGAAGAAAAACTTACAAAAAACAAAATTATTGCAGTCATTTTCGGCATAGCAGGAGTCTTGTTGTGTACTGATTTCTCATCAGGAACAAATCTTACCTCCGTTGCACTCGCACTGTGTGCGGCAATCTCATTCAGTCTTTACACCGCTCTGAGCCGTAAATATATGAAAACTATAAACGGCGTGGTACAGTCTGCAGGAGTATTTCTTACAGGAAGTATTGTACTTCTGATTGCACTTCTCTGCATGAGGGTTGATGTAAGTATACCAATGGATATAAACAGTCTTATGATACTTGTTTATCTTGGGCTCTTTGTAACAGGTGTGGGATATGCATCATATTTTCTTGCAATGGAGAGGGGCGGTGCAATAATGGCATCACTGGCATTTTTCATAAAGCCGATACTCACTCCGTTTGCTACACTGTTCATCGTAGGGATTGCTCCTGATATAAAAGTATTCATTGCAATTGGCTGTATAATAATAGCAAGTTATTTTGCAGTATACAAAAAAGCAAAAAAATAACATAAAAGACAAGAATTTGTGCATAATAAAGAGTATATCGGGTTTGACAATATATCCAAACTGTGATATACTCTTTTTTGCTGACAATTAAATATACGGGGCTGCAATGGTTTCGACGGGGATTTTGAACCTTAAGGAGCGAGTAGTGGCGGGAACCACTTAAAAATCCCAAAACTTAAATTTAAACGCTAACAATAATTTAGCTTACGCTGCCTAATTAACGGCGGCCATCCTTGTTTCGTATTACCGCGTATGAAATAAAGGGTGTCATCTTTTGCGGTGCACATGAGTGTGTAAAGCTTTGAACACACCAGGTATAATGAAGCTACCAAGTTGTACAGTTTGTTTGTGAACTGTATAATGAGGGAATGTTGATCACAAACTGCACTCGGAGTGCCTTTTGCGGATAGGTTTTCGGACAGGAGTTCGATTCTCCTCAGCTCCACCAAATAAAAAAAGCATCCATCAGGATGCTTTTTTTATTTGGTCGTAATTAGTAGAGAATCGAACTCGACGAGTACGAGCGTTAGAAAAACGATTGAGTATCGTTTTTAGCGAGTAGCGGTGAGTCGGGTA
>JAZSJF010000072.1:0-5539 GCA_045534195.1 Clostridia bacterium
CGCATACACAAAGATATTTACTATCAGAAGTAAGGGATACAAAATGGGGATGAGGCACTTGCTGTCTGTACTGATTTGGTCCGTTTCCCTTGTGCATTACAGTAAAGTCAGGAAGTTTTGACACATTTGAGGAGATATAATTGGCAACATATACCCCATTTTTGGAAACTGACAAATGACATGCCACCTCTCCCATAGTGGATACTGTTTCTGAAGGATTTATGAGTGCGCCGTTATTGTCAATATCAAAAGTAATAAGACCACTGTTGTCATCATCAAAGGGCTTCCTTAACAACACATACATTTTGTTGTCAAATGCTTTCATATACATAGGCATAGTGCATTCTTTCTTATCAACAAAATTCAACTTTCCGTTACAGTCAAAATGATAATGGAATATTCCGCCATCTTCCATACAGGAGGCTATATATAAATTTCTCATCAGAGCCCCATTCCTCCATCCACAAAAATATCCTCACCCGTAATATATCTTCCTTCCTCAGAGCAAAGAAGAAGTACCGGCGACGATATATCAGAGGGACTTCCTACATATCCCAGTGGAATTGAATCTATAACTTTTTTTGCATATTCCCTGTCAGATAATGCATCGTAATTTCTCGGAGTTTCAATCACCCCCGGTGCCACATTGTTGACAGTAATGCCATATGGCGCCAACTGTACTGACAGATTCTTTACCATACTTAGTTGTGCCATCTTACTTGCAGCATATACAAGCATATCCTTGTGAGGCTTTTTTTGCTGAACACTTCCGATAGTAATGATTCTTCCGTACTTTCTTTCAATCATATCCGGAGCATACTTTTGTATAAGTTTAAGGGATGATCTGAAGTTTACATTCATCTGTTTGTCGAATTCCTCATCTGTGATTTCAAGCCAGTTTTTGCGTATCTGCACAGAAGCATTGAGTATAAGTATGTCCAGAGGACCTGTCACAGCAAATAATTTTTCTGCACAGTCCTTTAGTGCCAGATCACAGGTCACAGGGATGGAACCGGGTATTCTGTCAGCGGCATTTTTCGTCTTTTCTTCACTTGTGCATCCGTTTACATATACCAAGGCGCCAAATTCAGACAAAACCTTAGCAATATCAAAACCTATCCCCTGTGTTGCACCGGTTACAAGTACCTTTTTTCCTTTTAATTCAAACATATATAAATCCCCTTTCTGTTCCGAATGAGATGTTTTTGTCCACTTTTGTGATACAATATTGATTTTTTCTATCAAAACCCTTACAATAAATACTGAAGGATGTGACATTTATGGCAGAAAGATACACATACAAAATCATAAAGGACAATTTCCTCTATGCAGGATATCTTTTGCATAGTATGAGAGGTAATTATCACGAGCCTTCCCTTTTTTCAAACTTAAGAATAATAAGAATTCTTAAAGGTGAAGCAGAATTAACCATTGACAAAAAAACATATATCATAAAAGAAAATGACATTATGGTCCTCAACAATCTCACTCCCAGACAGTTTTCAAAACTTATGGAAGAAGAACTTGTTATAGAGGTGTTTGCCTTTTCTATTATGGCAATAAAAAATGAAAGCAATTTTCTCTCTCTCTATTACAGCAAGCCAAATTCTTTCAATCCGATTATTACTCATCATGATGATGGATACGATCATCTTAATATACTTTTTGATATGCTCAAAGAACGCCTCAAAAGAGATAACCATTCACAGAGTGCCGTAAAAGTTGTGTCCTATCTTATATCCGGTATAAACTCTTTTATTTTTGACATTATCAAAAACAGAGAAAAAAATTTTGGAACAGAAACTTCAGGACATAATATATCCACCTTTGAAATAATCGCCAAATCCATAAACTATATATTTGAAAACATAAACCAGCCTATGAATGTCTCATTGCTTGCAAAAAGATACAACATAAGCAGAGAGTATTTCTCAAGAATATTCAAAAAATACGTTGGAATAACCCCATCGGAATTTATAACAAGGTGCAAGGTTGATAATGTGATATATATCATCCGATACAATAATATGAACATTCTCGATGCTGCCATGGAAGGCGGATTCAACACCTCTTCAGGCTTTTATAAAGCATTTAACTCTGTGTACAAAATGAGCCCTAAAGAATACATCAGAAAAATAGGTTTATGACAAATATCCCCTTTGCCAAAAGATTTAATTGTATTTTGACAAAGGGGATTTTTTGCGGTTACTATTTTCTGCTTCTATCCTTGACACTCCACTGCTGAAATACCTTTTCTGCCATTTTACCTTTAATGGTAAATCCTTTGTGTTTAAATAGTCTTGGTACATTTTCGTCCCATTTCCACCAATAAAGACCATACCACCATGGTTCACCTTCAAAAGTTTCTATAAGTGCTTCAAGATATGTAGCCTGTTCCTTTTCGTCATATGTACCCTTATCAGTTTTCCATCCGTCCGCATTCATAGCGGCACCTGTTATTGTAGTACATCCGCACTCACCGAGAAGAATCGGCTTTCCGTATATATCGTGAATTCTTCTGAATCTTTCGAGTTGACTCTTAAATCCTTCTTTCATTTCTTCCTTGGTTGCACTTGGTTTATCTGCACAACGATGATATGTACTTAAAGAAAGCACATCAAGTTTGTAGAACCAGTGATCCTTTTTTGAAAGGATTTTTTCATAATCTATAAGTCCCATATGGGTGGTATGACAGGAAGTAAACACACCGTGTTATACCTCTCTTACCGCATCTACAACCTTTTCCCAATGAGCGTTGTAATCAACAAATTTATCAAGTTCTGAATCAAGACAGAACATTTCGCACTTTGTTCTCTCTGCTATCTTTGCATAATAAACAGAACGTGCTGTCATGCTCTTAAACCAATCAGAACAGAATGAATGGCTTGTTCCCGGGATTCTGTTTCCGTCAAGGTCATCCCTTGGGAACCACACCTGGAGTCTGCCGCAACCATCCATTGTTTCAAGCATAGGTCTTAACTGAACTTTAAGTCCCAGAGAATGAAGATAATCAATCATCTCTGCCACTTCAAAACTGTCAGGAGTCATTTCAAAATCCATAAACTGAAATCTTGATGCATAATTCTCCTGAAATACCGTTACCACAAGTACAACCCAGTCAGCACCTGATTTCTTGATCGCTCTTGCCTCTTCCTTTGCTTCTTCTGATGAAAAGTAACCATTCTTTCCTCTGAAACCGAAGGTTACTCCCAAATGCCATTTATCAAACACCATAAAAAATCCCCTCCATATGATTTATATACTTAAATTAAATCATATGAAGGGGTATTTTTCATCATAAATTAAAACTCAAATTTTTACTAATGTGACATTTATTCAACTACTATTATTTATACAAATAATCAAGGCGGCGTTCTCTGATGGCAGTAAATTCTTCTTCTGTAATACCGTTGAAAACAGGAATAGCACGGTCTCCGCCATTACCACTCATAGGGCCAGTATGGTCTGTACCACCACTGCGATACAGATTATATGTCATGGCTGCTTCTGCCGTCTGATAAGGAATATGGTTGTAAACACGTGGATGAGAAACCTCAATTCCATTAAGACCATAGCTCACCAATTTCTCAACCATATGCATCTGGTCATTAGGATGGGCCAATACAGCAATACCTTCCGCATTTCGAATGGTTTTGATAATATCCGATGCATGACGATGAGGATTGTTGAACACCTGTGCTTCAGGTGATTTAAAAACATTGCGAATACTGTCAGTTTTAGATTTAGAAAGAACTACATGATGTTTTAGTTCCATTGCATTAAAAATCGAATCTATACACAACCATGCACCCGGAGGGTTGTAATCTACCACATCATTCCACGTAAGATCAGTAATCGCACCCTTTGAAACAACGAGTTCAAAAATATTGCGGGTACGTTCAACATTCAAATCAACACGATCTTTGATTAAAGCACGTATACCCGGATTTTCCATATCATAATCCAATGCCACAATATGCAAACTTAGTTTTGTAATCAATCCCTCATCAACAGCAAAGAATTCTACACCGGAAATGGCATCTATTCCCTCTTGCTTTGCATATGTCATAAATTCTTTGACTCCTGCATCGGTTTCATGGTCTGTAAGAGCCATGGCATGATAGCCAAGTGATTTACCGATTCTCACAAGATGACAAGGTGTCATTGATGCATCTGAATAGGTAGAATGCATATGTAAATTTGCGTATTTCATAGTATAACCACCTTCTTATTTAATGTTCAACATTCGTTCAATAACAACAACTGCTTCTGCTCTCTTGGCATTGTTATTCGGGCGGAAAGAGCCATCTTCATAACCTGTGATAATACCAAGATTAACCGCCTTTTTGACACCTTCTGCGAATTTTTCGGAACAGTTTCCGATATCTGTCAATGTCTTATCACCATCAGAATCACCCAAAGATCCTACGGCATTTGCAACAATGTATGCCATTTCTTCACGGGTAATAGGTCTTTGATAAGAATCAAAATCGCCACTTACAAAATAACCTAATTCTATGGCTTTGTTAATCCAACTGTCTGCCCAGTAACCTTGTGCATTCTCAACTATTGTGCCCTTTGCTGCTACACATAGTTTGATAAATTCATCTACATTTATGTGGTTTTCGGGTTTGAATGTACCATCTGCATAACCATTGATAATATTTTTTGCAATCAATCTTTCGATATATTCTTTTGCCCAATGGGATTCAATATCAGACGGAATTTTTGTTGGAGCAGCATTCGGTGAATCATCAAATCCTGTATTTGTTACAATCCTTGTCTTTTTGTCAGGCTGAACACGTGTTGCGTCATAAACTGTTGCTTCATTGAAAGAAATATCATCCCCAACAACCGCAGTAACTTTAGCGCCCTTGAAATCAACAGGTACAACCACGCTGGAAGTTTTGCCGTTAGCAGTTACTGTAACTTCCTGTTCACCAAAAAATGCTCTTGTCATATATTTACCTGAAGCATCTGTTTTGCCTGATTCTTTTGTCCACCATTGATTGTAGAACAAATCTACCCAAGCTTCACCGGCAGGTTTCAATGTTAAATCAGGTTTGACCAATGCTTTCATTTTGTCTTCATCTGTAGTACTCGCAATGTAATTCCATACCATAACGGAATCAACTGCAGGATGACTGAAGAATGCAATCAGCATATCACGTACAAACTTAGCCTGCAGTTGTTCATCGGATATACTCGCTGTAAACTCTGTGATTTCTATATCCAGACCTAATGCAGCAAACTTATTTAATGCATTGAGTACTGTCTGTGGGTTTGCTGAATTACTTATATGTCCCTGAATACCTGCAACATCGATTGGTGCACCATTATCAATCAAGTATTTGATAAGATTATAGTGAGCATCTCTGTGGGTAAAGTCATTGCCAAGAATACCATAGTCTGTCAATGCAGTTTTTGCATAAGGATCAGCCGCTTTTGCCGCCTTAAACCACTCTATCATATCCTCTTTGCCTGTGACTTTCCATATTTCCGGATTGGTAACCTGCTCGTTGGCAACGTCCCAGGTAGA